>CAYRFY010000165.1:0-13304 GCA_964423635.1 uncultured Armatimonadia bacterium
TGCTGTACTCCTCGATGAGCTGATCCAGGACCACCGAGGCCTTTGTGATACTCTCCATCGCCTCGTCCGGCACGCCGTTCCAGCAGGTGTAGCCGGCCAGTCGCTCCTTCTTGGCTCTGAAGGCATCGCTACCCGTGGTGACATCCTTCATGCGTGCGAAGACCTCGGACAGATCCAGAGCCTCCACAAGGATCCCGTGCCGCTGCAGGGTGAGCTCGTCGAAACGCACGGTCTTGAAGGCCGTGGTGCGCGCCCCAATGGCACCCAGGACGATGTCCTGCATACCGTTGACCACACGGCAGAGACGGTCGAAGTAGTCGACATTGTCCGCGAACCGCGGGCTTTCCAGGCCGACGGTATGGGGCTTGAGGGCGGTGTACTTGATCTGGTTCTGCCAGAAGACGTCCATGATGGAGAACTTGCCGCAGAAGGAGTCGCGACGCAGCTCCGGAGCCATCTTGTCGGCCTCGTCAGGATAGGCCTGGATGAGGATGGGCACACCGGCGTTCTTGAGAGCGACGGTGGCGCCGTTCTCATCGCCGAAATTGGGAAGGCAGAGGATCACGCCACCGAACTTGCCCTTGTTTTTCGCCAGGAAGTCCGCGTAGATCTGCCCCTCGGCGGGGGTCTCGACGGCGCCGGCCCGGGTGGCATCGGCGTCGAGCATGATGGAGTCATGCCCCAGCTTCTTGAGCACCTTTGGCAGTGTCTCGCGGGCCTCGGCCATCAACGAAGCGGGGAACATCCCGCGATTGCCGAAGAAAAGGGCGAAAGTAGTCTTCTGAGAAGTCATGGTCCGGCTTCCTCCTCTGAGGGGTGTGTAGGCATCTCGCGAACCGGGGAGAGCCCGGCCCGGGAGTCTGTTCGTGTAGATACACTGGTCTGTATGTGCGACGTGAGAGGGTCTGTCACCTTCTTGGGGTGAGGCGTTCGCGCTGCAGTCGGGCGCCGAGAGGCGCGAATTGTGAGTGCCGGGGCCATAGCGCTCCCGGGAAGCGATCGGTCCGCCCACGGCACAGCGTGGCCCCAGTACAGGCACGGGCAGGTCCCCCGCGCCCTTCGGCGAATCCTCTGCTCGGGCACGCAATCTCGCAGCCTCGGAGACGATGACAGATGCTACCTCAAGACCGTCTGTTGGCCGGCTCGGCCCAAGTGTGCATCACGCCCCCGCTGGGCACCCAGCTCGCCGGAGATATCGGCCGCCGGCGCCCGGCGGAGACGGCACTCGACCCCCTGTACGCCCGGGCCCTCTTTCTGCAGAGCGGCGAGACACAGGTCTGTATCGTCGCCCTCGACCTGCTGGCGGTGGGCGATCGGTACGTGCATGAACTGCGACGCCGGGCCGAAGCTCAGGTCGGTATCCCCGCGTCCTGTGTGATGGTTCACTGCTCCCAGACCCACGCGGCGCCTACTCTCGGTCACTTGAACATTACGGAGCCGACACCCCATGTCCCCGAGGGCTGCGATTGGATCCGGGGCGGGGACGATTGCTACATTGAGCTCGCCCTTCAGGGGGCTGTGGAGGCGATCACGCACGCGAAGGAGCGCCTGGCGCCGGTCTCCGTGGGCTGGGCGAGCGGGGTGGAGAGTCGGGTGGCCTTCAACCGGCGCTTCGTGATGCGCGACGGCACGGCCACCACCAATCCCGGCGGGGCGAGCCTGGCCGATGTGCTCCATGTCGAGGGCCCCATAGACCCCGAGGTGGGGCTGTTGTGCCTCACCCGCGATGACCTCACCCTCGCCGGGGCGGTTCTGCACCACACCTGCCACCCTACCCACGGCTACCCCCACCGCTTCGTCACCGCCGACTGGCCCGGCCTGTGGGCCGAGGCCTTCCGGCAGTCGAGTTCCGGGCAGTTCTCGGCGCTGACGCTCAACGGCTGCTGCGGCAACGTTGTCCATGCAAACCACCTGGACCCCGCCCACCCCATCGATCTCGAGACAATGCTCTCCTGCCTGATGGAGACGACGGAGGGCCTGCGTCGGAACCTCAGGCACGATGACGCGGCCACACTGGCCACGGCCTCGCGAGTGGTTGAGGTGCCGCTGCGACGTCTCGACCCGGCGGACGTGGCGAAGGCCGAAGCCCTTCTCACCGCCAATCCCGAACCGATGTGGCTGGATGAGGCCCACAGCTCCGTGACCTGGGACTGGGTCTACGCGCTCTCCAATCTGGATCTGGAGAGTATAGGTCGGTCTCGGCCCACCTATTCCATGGAGGTGCAGGCCATCCGTATCGGTGATGTGGCCCTGGTCGGCGTGCCCGGTGAGCCCTTCGTCGAGGGGCAATTGCAGATCAAGCTGCAATCACCGGCGAAGCGGACCTTCGTGTCGCACATGACCAACGGTCATGCGGGATACATCCCCACGCCCGCCGCGCTTCAGAGAGGCGGCTACGAGACCCGCACCTGCAACTGGTCCAGGCTGGCGCCCGAGGCGCTGGACGCGATGGTCGCGGCGGCCCGGGAGGCACTGGAGCAGTTGTTCTGAACCCTCCCTGTCGAATCCTCGAAAGGGTGAAGGGCTTCGTCCACCGAGGGCGAAGCCTTTGTATAGGGCGTGCATCTTTCAGACAGGGGGATGATGTGGAATGCCGACCGCACAGGACGTCATGACGACCGATGTGGTGATGATCGAGGGAGACGCGACGGTGCTTGCGGCGATGAAGAAGATGAGAGATGAGGATGTGCGTTGTCTGGTGGTCAACCGCAGAGACGCTTCCGACGCCTACGGGATGCTCACGCAGCGGGACATTTGCTACAAGGTTCTGGCCAAGGGTGAAGACCCGGCGAAGCACAAGGTCCACGAGATCATGAGCAAGCCGCTGGTGGTGGTGAACAAGGACCTGGACGTGAAGTACGTGGCGCGCCTGATGGCCAACATGGGTCTGTCTCGGGCCCCGGTCATCTTCGATGGCGGCGTGCAGGGGATCGTATCGCTCAGCGACGTCATCGACGCCCATCTGAGCGGGTAGCGCGACGGCCACACCACATGCAGACCGAACCGACGGTTGCCGGGCGGCTCCGGCTTTGGCACGACGGCCGCAGACCACCAACGGTGGCCGGTAGGTGCGATCCAAACGCCCCGCGCCGCGGACCTACGGCGCGGGGCCACTCTTCATGCACCGGGGGTGCACGCCGATGGAGTACCGACAGCTCGGACGCAGTGGCGTCCGCGTATCCAAGCTTTGCCTGGGGACCATGAACTTCGGGGTCAGCACCGATGAGGCCGAGGCCCAGCGCATCATCGATGCGGGCATCGAGGGCGGCATCAACTTCATCGATACCGCGGACGTCTACGCCCGTGGCGTGTCCGAGGAGATGACCGGCAAGGCCCTGGCCGCCAACGGCCATCGCGACGACGTGGTCCTGGCCACCAAGGGCGTCGCCAACATGGGCAAGGGCCCCAACGACCGGGGTGCCAGCAGGTACCATCTGACCCGCGCGGTGGAAAACAGCCTGAAGCGCCTCCAGACCGACCGCATCGACCTTTACTATCTGCACATCACCGACATCGACACACCGGTGGAGGAGAGCTTCGACACCCTGGACACGCTGGTGAAGCAGGGCAAGATCCTCTATGTGGGCACCTCCAAGTGGCCGGTGCCGCTGGTGATGGAGGCGCTGTGGCTCTCCGACAAGCACGGTTACCCGCGGATCATCGCCGAGCAGCCGGCCTATAACCTCAGCGACCGCCGGGTGGAGATGGAGCTCTCGTGGACGGCCCTGCGCTACGGCATCGGGCTTTGCCCCTTCGGCCCACTGGCCGGCGGCGTACTCAGCGGCATCTACCGCAAGGGTCAGCCGGCTCCGGAGGGCCACAAGTTCAAGGAAGTCGGCCAGCGCGACGGTCACAGGCGCTACACCGAAGAGAGCCTGGACCTGGTGGAGAAGCTGATTCCCCTGGCCGAGGCCAAGGGTATCACCCTCGCCGAGTTCTCGCTGGCCTGGCTCATGCAGGCGCCGGCCGTGACCTCCCCCATCTGCGGCCCCCGCACGGTAGAGCACGTGCAATCTTCCCTGAAGGCCTGCGAGGTGGAGATCACCGAGGAGGACAGACAGGCGGTGGACGAGGCCATCGCCCCGGGGACCAATGTCACCAACTACTGCACCCTGTACGAACGCATGTGCCGCGCGGTGACAAAGCCCGAGCCGCTGGGGCCGTTCTAGCCCTCAGCCGCGAAAGCCCCGCGTCGCCGCGACGCAGGGGCCTTGATCCTGCAGCCCGCCGAGGCCCGGAGGGCCCATGACGCTGCATTTCCTCGGAATCCGACCCGCAGACAAGGCTCTCGGGTCGGCTTCCCTTTCATCTGGCCTCACCAGGAGACCTCGTAGGACCTTGGGCGGCCCCCTTACTGCCGGAGGCGTGGCTGAGAAGCCCGTCTTCGCCGGGAATGTCATTCTGGGAGCGTCCGCTCCCCGAGGCAGCAGCTCGAGGAATCCCCCGGCCTTCAATCAAATGCGACGCCCAAACGACGCTTGCGACGCCGGCGCTCCAGAATGACAGGAGCCGGGCCAGCCGAGCTCTTCGGCCGCGCGTCTAGTCCTCTTTCACCAGCTCGATACCGGCGATGCTCAGCCCTTGCGGGGCCTCGGGGTTGACCTCCTCGGCCTCCAGCCTCAGTTCGTGGGCTCCGGCGGCGCCGATGCGGAGCGTGCCAAGAGTGCTGGCGGTCTCCGGGAAGTACTGGGCCCGCGGTGTGTTGATTGTCTCCTCGCCTGCCAGTTTGTCACTCAGCGTCTCTCCGGCCACGGCGACCCTGACGGTGTGCCCGGCGGCCGGAGCCTGGCGGTGGCCGCCGGAGCCAAGGATCACCCTCACCTTGAACCGACCGGGCCGCGACAGCTTGAACCTCCAGGTCAGGGAGGGGCCCGGGTCCTTCCAGCCCGCGACCACGCCGCTGCGACCGATGCTCAGCTCCGAGGCCCCGGATTGCTGGATCTCCGCCAGATACGCCGGCAGGGAGACCAGCCCGCTGGGCTGCTGGGCGAGGGAGGGGTCTACATCCAACTCGCCCTCAAACTCGACCACCACCACCGACACCAGCGGGTCGGGGGCCTCGGCCGGGAGTCCGAGCCGCAGCACGTGGCTGTCGGCGGCGGCATCGTGCTCTTGGGTCACATCCACTGCCACTTCCGGGGCGGCGAGCAGGTGCGCACCTGTGACGTTATTGCGCAGGCCGCAGAGCGAGAACTCCGGCGACCAGTCGTAGAACAGGAGGAAGAGCTTCCCCGGCCTGGTGGTCACTCGCCCCCACTCGAACTCGTACGGCCAGGGGTTGGGCTCGGTGGCATAGATGGCCTCCGAGTTGACGTCCATCCACTTGCCGATCTCAAGTAGTCTGTCCACGCTGGGCTGAGGGATTAGGCCCTCGCAAGTGGGCCCCACGTTGAGCAGGTAGTTCACGCCCTTACTGGTAAGGTCCACCAGGAGATAGAGCAGGTCACAGGTGGACTTCCAGTTGTGGTCATCGCTCTTGAAGCCCCAGGTGTCGTTCATCGTCGCCGGAGTCTCCCACTGGCCCTCCAGCGGCCCCAGCGGGATCTGGTTGTCTCCCAGGCTGCCGTAATCGCCCACGTCGTTTCCCACGCGGCCGCTCACCAGGCAGTCGGGCTGCAGCTCGTGCACGAGATCCCGCAATTGCAGGCTCTGCTCCCTGGTGATGCACACAGGCGTATCAAACCAGATCAGGCCGATGGGGCCGTACTGGGTGAGCAGCTCCCGCACCTGAGGCTTGGCCTTCTCCTCCAGGTACCGGGCAAAGCGCTCCGGAACCACGGCCGGGTCCCACCAGCCCCTGCCCTCCTGCTCCTCCCAGTGTCCCGCACCCCCCGGGGCATGCCAGTCCTGGGACTGCGAGTAGTAGAAGCAGAGCTTCAGCCCCGCCTCGCGGCAGGCATCTGCCAGGTCGGCCATCACATCATGGCCATACGGTGTGGCGTCCGCGATGTCATAGTCGCTGCACGGAGAATCGTACATGGCGAACCCGTCGTGATGCTTGGCGGTGATGACCAGGTACTTCATCCCCGCGCGCCTGGCGATATCCACCCACTCGCGCGCGTTGAACTTCACCGGGTTGAACTGCCCCGCCAGTTTCTCATACTCGGCGATGGGGATCTTGCCGTTATACATGATCCACTCACCCAGACTGGGAACGGGCTTGCCCTGCCAGATGCCCGCCGGCACCGAGTAGATGCCCCAGTGGATGAACAGCCCGAAACGTGCCTCTTTCCACCACTTCAGCCGATCGCTTTGCTCCGACATGGTATCTCCTGCCGTGATTGTAGTGTGGTCCGTACCAACCGGGACGGCAACGGCAATCCGACGGATGGGGCGGTGCGTCAGAGCAGACTCAGGCGCCCGCACCTCGCGGGGCCGCGCCCTTCCCGGGCCCGCGGCGGCCCCGCTACTGCCCCCTGAGGTCCGCCACCGGAGGCAGCGTCACCGTGTGCGCGCCGGTGAAGCCCATGCGCGGCAACGTCTCGAAGGCAGCCGTCTGCGTCTGAGCATCCCAGGCGAAGCCCGGATCCTCGGCCACCTTAAGGCGAGTGCTGTCGCCCTCGGCGACCGAGGAGACCACGGTGTACGGCGAAACGCGCCGACCCGCATGGTCCAGGAGAACCACATCTCCGGGGGCCGCCGGGAGCGAGCCGGAACACAGGAGCGTTTGCGCCTTGCGATCCACCGCCAGCAGGTCGTGCGCCTGTGGCTGCCCGGCCACCGCCAACGCCAGGTCGCCCCACCGTATACCCCCGGCCACAACGGTTGCCGCCGGCGCGCCACCGGCCGAGATGAACGCCAGCTCGGCGTCGGCCCTCAGCTCGCGATCCAGCCACGTGCCTGCCGCGCCCTGGGCGCCCAGCAAGATCAGGTCACGGCGTTCTCCCGTTCGCACCTCGAGCGCCATTTGAGCACCGGGGATGGACAACACCCGGACCTCATCGATGCCCGACGTGGGCGACAATGGCTCCAGCACCGCCCCGAACACGGAATCTGAGCCCTGCCTGCGGAGCATGCAGAACTGCCGGCGCCGGGCGTCGAGCTTGCCGTCATCCTCGCCGGCACCGCGCACCGCCGGGTTCTGCCCGGTGACCAGTGTGTCCCCCGCCTTCGCCGCGAGGTATGCCGTGAGCTGCGGGGTCCCCGCGCTATCGGCGTACGTCACCTGTGCCACCCCGTCGGCCGTGACGGCCAGCCTGTCCAGGTCCTCCAGGTACCCATAGGCGAAGCCCCGCTCCACGATGGGAGAGATCTCCATCTCGTTGCGCGGCCGGGAGAACGGCACACCTTCGGGCAAGAGCGTGTCCAGGGGCTCGAAGGATGGCCGGACGCCGGCGACCTGCACCGCCAACGTCTGGGGCTCGTCGGCGGAACCGTGGAGGAAGTAGTCGTGCTGCTGCCCTCCGGTCACCTCGAACAGGTCCACGAGATAGCCGGGCGTGCCCTCCACCGCGATGAGCATGAGCGTCCGGCGATAGGTGGAGGTGACGCCCGGGTAGACCTGCGAGTTGTCCACGCTCAGAATCTGGCAGCCGCCGTCACCGGGATGGAATAGGCGCAGGGCTCCGTAGGTGGACTTGTCCTGCCTGCCGGCGAACTGGTTGGCCACATCGACCACTACCGTGTTGTGGGCGGCGGTGGACAGCGTCCAGGCCCGGTCCCGGGTGTGGGTATAGCCGATGTCGGACAGCAGCTCCCTGCCGTTGGCGAACAGCAGCAGGCTCAGGCCGTCGTAATGAGTGTGGCCCCAGCCGGGCGACCAGGTGAGATTGGCCTGCACCTGAGCGGCGCCCTCTCCGCGCCCCAGACAGCCGTGGCCCAGGGCGGGCAGTAGATAGGGCTCGGAGCGGTCCAGGGCGGCCATGGAGTTGGTGCTCCAGGTGTCGTGCACCGGCACCATGCGCCCGTTGGGCAGGCGCATCGCCGCCAGTGCCCGGCCGGCTCTGGCCACCGCCGGGAAGGCCGTCTCGATGTTCAGATCGTCGAACCTCTCCCCCGTGTCCGGATGGGCATATCCCTCCGGGTCGCTGTAGCCGCCGGCCGCGTCGAACACGCTGCCCAGCGCACCCATCACCTGGGAGTGGTAGGACGGGGCTCCCTCGCCCCAGGCGCCGTCGTAGAAGAACTCGCCGGTCACGAACCGCCGCAGTCTGTGAAGAGCCTCGTGCACATAGCCGGGCTCGCCAAGTACCCGGCCGGCGCGGATGGCGTCCGCCCACATGCCCGGGCTCATGTTGGTCAACCTATCGTCATTGGCCAACACCTGCCGGATGGCGGTAGTGAAGAAGTCCACGATCTGAGCGTCCACGTCCACGCCCAGCTCCTGCGAGAGCTCCTGCAGAGCCGTGCCCGGCGCAATGAGGTCGTAGGCGGCGATCAACTGCTGCGGGATGTCCATGTACGCCCACCACGACCAGCGTGCGGTGCGGAAACCGGGCCGGAAGTCCTCCGGCGCCACGTCGCCATCATAGATGACCTTCTCCTGGAACGGATAGTCGAAGTGGTAGCAGTAGCCCGGGTAGACCTGAGCGAAACGGTGGAGAATCAGGGCGCTGCGGCGGGCGAACTGCTCGTCTCCCGTCAGAGCGTAGACCCGCGCGAAGTTGAGCGCCGCCGTCTCCATGTACCGGGTCTTGTGGTAGTCGATGCGGGCCGCGAAATGCAGGCCGATGCCGTCGGGCCCCTGGTGGTAGGGGTATTGCACCGTCTCGCCCCGCGGATTGCGGACCTCCACCGCCCTGTCCATGGGGTACTTCTCACTGGGGTATACGTGGCCGCAGTGCGCGCAGCGGAGGATGTCGGGCTCCTCGATCGACCAGGGAGTGTACTCGGCCCGGCTGCCGAACTGCCCCTCCTGGCGACCTGCGGTGCAGTTGGGGCAGTCGCAGAAGTAGATCCCGGACTTGCTCGGGATCAGCTCGAGCATCCGCCGCTCGTCCATGGCGAGCAAGGGCTGCACGGCGCTCTTGTACCCCTCTGCGCTGCCTGCGGTCACAGGGAACACCGGGTGGTTCACAGCGGCGGCCAGACAGGACACCGTGAGAGTGCCGACGAGGATGGTGCAGAATGCGGCAGGTACCATTGCAGGCCTCCTGTTGCGGTGAGACGAACCTACGTCACCGGCGGTGGGCTCCAGCACGCGGTTGGGACCTTTCGCCGGCCCGCCGGGGAGACCTGCGTGGCTTCAAGGGATCGATGAACGGCCGCGATCTTCGGCGGCGGTGATCTGCGCCGGCCTGGGCCTCCCCTACTGCTCTGCTCCCGGGTGACCTCGCCGCAGGCCGAGGTCCGTGCGGGCGCATTACGAAATCCGCTCGTTCCGAGGTGTCATCATGCGCTGGATGCTCTGCAGCTTCGCCCTCGCCGTGCTGGCCACGGTACCGGTCTTCTCTGCTCCGGGGGACGGTGCCCGCGCCTATCTGGGCCAATTGCTGGACTGTCTGGAGACCGGCCGCCGCGACCTGCCACAGGTCACCGGCGCGGCTGAGACGGTGGCCGCGCGCCTTGCGGCCGGAGGCAAGCTCTGGCTGGCCGGGTCGTATGAGGGGTTCATCATCGAGGCCTACTATCGCGCCGGGGGCATGATGAACGCCACGCGCCTGAAAAGCGCCGATGAGCTTGCGAAGGGAGATGCGGTCTTGGTGGGCGCCATCGTGCCCGGGCAAGCGGCGGACGCGGAGTTGCTCGCGGCCGCCCAACGCGCCGGTGCTCTGGCGGTCTTCCTCGCCCCCGAGGATCTGCCCGGCCCTCACATGCACCTGAGCCCGCACGCCCCCTCCGGGGCCGCCGCGGGAGGTGTACCCATCGTTTCGCCGGCTCTGACCATGAAGCTTTGGACCCTCACCGGAGAGCTGGTGGGCGCCCTGACGCGCCTGGGGAAGATGCCCCCGATGTTCCAAAGCGTCGTGGTCCCCGGAGGCCGGGAGCGCAACGAGGCGCACCTCGGACTTCCGTGGGAACCCGAGACGGTGTCACCGGTGGCGGCCGGGGAACTGGGGGAGCGCTACCTCGCCGGCCTGCGGAGCTGTCTAGAGAAGCTGCGAGACACGCAGATGCCTCTATTTGGGGAGGCGGGGCAGCTTTCGGCGCAGACCCTGGCCACGGGGCATCGGGTCTGGTATGTGGGCGTGGGGCACCTGCCGCCCTATGAGCCCGGCCAACCGGGCGACCCGGACCTCACTCAGGAGATGGCCAACGGCATCGAGGCCGACAAGGCGGCGGAGAAGGTGTCCGCCGGCGACCTGGTGCTGTACGTGGGCTACTACGAGCCCTTCGGGTCCTGGGTCGAGGCGATTCACGGCGCGGGCGCGGGAATCGTCACCGTGCTCTCGGGCACTCCTCAGCGGCCCGCCGCCGAGATGGGGGCGGACATCAACATCGACGGCTGCTGGCCGTATGGAGATGCGCTGGTTCAGGTCCCGGGCTACGATGTGGACATCCTGCCGCCCTCCGGGGTGGTCCAGGCCGCGGCGTACTGGATGCTGGTGGCCGAGATCGCCGCGGCGCGGGGCGGATAGCACGCTGAGGACACCTGTTGCCTGTGCCGCGCCGGCGCGGGTTCCGATGGGCCTACGGCGCAACGCCTGCGGCCACCGGGTCTTGTGCGATGGTGTATACTGCGAGGTTCTCGTCGGTGCGTATCGGGAGCGGCTGCGCCTGTTGGCGAAGTCCTTCCGCACCCTCGGATATGCGCGGCCGGGTGACGTCCCGTGGGTAATCGCGTTGTCAATGCGTCGGTAACACAATCACAAGACCATGACGACGCTCTTCCTACGCGTCTCGCGCTGTGGCAACGAGGCACGCAGGCGGCCCAATTCACTTGGCCGACAGGCTCGGCTATCCCCGGCCGGCGTCCGAGCCCATTCGGTGTGTCTTCGCTGGAGGCGTCAGCCATGTTCCGACCCCTGGACGTACTGCGGGAACCACCGTTCTCGGTGGTCACCCAGCACATGACCATCATCGTTCAGACTGTGGAGCGTCTCAGGCCCCTGTTCGAGGCGCTCGACGCAGGGGACCAGACGGCGGTGGAGCGGCTGTGCGCCGAGATCACCGCTCTGGAGGAAGCCGCGGACCAGATCAAGAACGCCGTCCGCGACCATCTGCCCAAGGACATCCACCTCCCGGTATCCAGGCGCGACCTGCTCACCGTGGTCAGTGCCCAGGACACCATTTCCGACAACTGCCTGAAGATCGTCTGGCTGCTCGAGGTGCGCCGGTTCACCGTGCCGGAGCAGATCGCCGAGCCACTCATGAAGCTGATCGACATGGTGACCGACGCAGCCAGGGAGGGCAGGCAACTGCTGGGGCAGGTGGAGGTCATGGCGGAGGCCGGGTTCAGCGAGGCCAGGATCCGCGATGCCGCCGGCTTGATCGGCAACATCGAGGCCCGGGAGGCCGAGTGCGATCGGCAGGCCCACCGGGCGCTCCGGGCGCTGTTTGACGCGGAGGCGCAGATCGGGCCTGTGAGCACGATCCTGTGGGACCGTATCATCGAGCTGGTCGGCTCGCTGGCGGACTCGACCAAGAAACTGGCCAACCGCGTCCGCCTGCTGATCGCTCAGTAGTGCCGCCGTCAGAAGAGCACAAGGCGCTCGCCTACGGCCGTCCTCCCGGGGAGGGCGGTCGGGACCGGAGCGAGCCGCCCGACGTCCGGGGTGCGTGAAGTTGGAAGTCGGTATCATCGCCTTGCTGGGCCTGGGGATCGCCTCGGCCTCCTACATGTCCTGGAACATCGGCGCCAATGATGTGGCCAACGCCATGGGAACCTCGGTGGGGAGCCGGGCGCTCACGCTGCGCTAGGCCATCGTCGCCGCCTGTGTGGCCAACGTCCTGGGCGCGGTGCTGGTGGGCGGTCATGTGGCCGACACGCTGCGCAAGGGCGTGTTGGACACCGGGCAGTTCCAGAGTGATGCCCACACGATGATGCTGGGCATGCTGTCGGCGCTCCTGGCGGCCGGCCTGTGGATCCAGTTGTCCTCGTTCTTCGGCATCCCGGTCTCCACCACGCAGGCCATCGTCGGTGGCGTGGTGGGGTTCGGTGTCATCGCCGCCGGGGCCGGTGCCATCCAGTGGTCCATGGTGGGCAGTATCGGCATAAGCTGGGTGCTGTCTCCGGCCATCTCCGCAACGCTGGCCTTCTTGCTGGCGCGCCTGGTGCGCGGCCGGATCGTCAACGCCCCCGACCCGATCGGTGCCACCCGCCGCTGGACCCCGGTGCTGGTGTTCTCCGTCTTCTTCTCCATGTGCCTGGTGATCTTCTACAAGGGCCTCAAGAACCTGCACCTGGACCTCCCCTGGCAGTCTGCTCTGACCATCGCCATGCTGGTGGGCGGACTCGCCGCGGTGTTCGGCTGGATCCTCGTCGGCCGCGCCGACCCGGCCCCCGAGGATCACGAGGCGCTCGCCGACGCAGACCAGGAGCGCCGGCAGGCGGAGCTGACCGGCGCTCTCGAGCGGGCCCTCGAGGCTCTCAAGGGCGCCCAGGAGACGCCCCTGCAGGAAACCAACCACGACAAGATCCACAGCGCCGCCGAGGTGGTGGAGGGGCTCGTCGCCGAGATGCGCGACAAAACCCCGGTGCGGCCCCGGGATACCGAGCGCAGCTATCGCTTCGTCGAGCGCGTCTTCGCCAGCCTCCAGGTCGTCAGCGCCTGCTGTGTGGCTTTCGCCCAGGGCAGCAACGATGTGGGGAACGCCATCGGCCCCTTTGCCTCCCTGGTCAACATCATCCAGACCAGGACCATCGCCGATCAAGTCCCCGTCCCGCTGTGGACGCTGCTGCTGGGAGGGGTCTTCATCGCCATCGGTATCGCCACCTGGGGTCCGCGGGTGATGAAGACGATCGGCGAGGGCATCACCCACCTGACCCCGACCCGGGGCTTTAGCGCCGAGTTCGCCACCGCCATCACGGTGGTCGGGGCGTCCCGGCTCGGCCTGCCGGTGTCCACGACCCACGTGATCGTGGGAGCCGTCATGGGCGTGGGCCTGTCGCGGGGAGTGCGGTCCGTGGACTGGCGCACGCTGCGGAGAATGGCCACCATGTGGATGGTCCAGGTCCCCGCGGCGGCATGTATCGCCGGGTTGCTCTTCATCCTCCTCCGGGCCATCATCCCTCCCGCCTTCTAGCGAAGCTCCGCCACGAGATGCCTACATGGGCACACCTATCAACGTCTGAGGCAAGTTCCGGGGGCCGCAACCAAGCCGTTGGCCACCCTCCCGCCCTGCGGGATCGGGCTTTCCACTCAGATTGTGCAGGTTCCGGGCGGGCGCCGACTCACGTCGCCTCACCCCCCCAGCCCCCCTCT
>CAYRFY010000166.1:0-13272 GCA_964423635.1 uncultured Armatimonadia bacterium
CGGGAGGAGGGGGGAGAACGGCAGTACTTCGACCGTTCCGGACGCGGGAATGGCGGAATGTGGCCCCAGTGCGTTCATGCATAATGTGAGTGGAAAGCCCGCCCCACCAACGGCGGCGGGGCACAGGTGGTGCCCCGACACCGGCGATTGCTGCAGTACACTCAAAACGAACCCATCACTTCGCCTTCTCAGGGAGGATACAAGCATGTCCGATATGTCCGGCAAGTACGTGTTGGAGATCCCGCAGGTCAAGAAGTGTGCCGTCGCCTACTCCGGAGGCCTGGACTCGGCCCTGGCCCTCAAGCTCCTGCCCGACTACTATGGTGCCGAGGAGGTCTTGGCCTGCACGGTCAACGTCGGTCTGACCGACGAGGAAGTGGAACTGTGCAAGTCCAAGGCCGAGCTGCTCGGGGTGCCGTGGCACTACATCGACGCCGAGCAGGAGTTCGTGGAGGAGTACCTGACCAAGGCGATCTGGGCCAACTCCAGCTACGAAGGCTATCCGGTCGCCACCTCGATGACCCGGCAGCTCATCGCCCGCAAGGTGGCCGAGTACGCTGTGGCCCAGGACTGCGACTCCATCTGCGAGGGCTCCACCGGCAAGGGCAATGACCAGTTCCGGATGCACAACGTCTTCGGCCTGTTCGCCCCGGACCTCACCGTCGTCGTCCCGGTCCGGGACTTCAACTTCACCCGCGAAGAGGAGAAGCAGCTCTCGGACAAGTACGGCATCCCGTATAAGGCCGGCATCGGCGACGACTTGACCATGTGGTGCCGCTCCATCGGCTCGGGCGAGGTCTCCAACCTGCAGATGCGCATCCCGCAGGATGAGTACATCTGGTATCGCTACCCGGAGAACGCCGCCGAGAAGCCGCACGTGATGGAGATCGAGTTCAGAAACGGCCTGCCTGTCTCCTGCGACGGCATCACGGACCTGGCCCAGATCGTGCATTACCTCAACAAGCTCGGCGGACAGCACGCCATCGGCAAGATCGACATGTTCGAGGACGGCATGATCGGCCTCAAGAGCCGCGAGGTGTACGAGGCGCCGGCGGCCACGATCCTGCTGGCGTTGCACCGCGACTGCGAGCAGCTCTGCCTCAGCAAGGAAGAGATCCAGTTCAAGCCCCAGGTGGAGCGCCAGTGGGCCTACATGGTCTATCACGGCGGTTGGTTCCATCCGGTGAAGCATGCCTGCGATGCCTTCATCGCGGCCACCCAGTGGGCCGTCAGCGGCAAGTACAAGGTCCAGCTTTACCGGGGCACCATCGACATCCTCAGCCGCGAGTCCGATACCCGCCTGTTCCGCCCCGAGCTGCGGGCCATCGTCGAGCGCGAGAAGGAGCCCGGCGAGGTGCGCATCGTCTGGGATCAGCAGGAGAGTGGCCCCGCCGTGAAGATCCACGGCTTCCAGTACCAAATCCTCGGTCACCGGGGCATGCCTTACGTCAAGTAGGCGTCGAGTCGCATCCTTCTCAGGGGGGCGCGAGGGGCTCTTGTCTCCGCGCCCCCCTGAAGCCTGGACTCGGGAGAGATCGGCGGCTTGCGTGCCACCCACCTTGTGGACTTCGGTGAGGACATCGACGCCATGCTGGGCCAGGTGCGGCTCGCCGCGCCGCTGTACCCCGGACCTGTCCACGTCGACTTCCTTCCGCTGCTCGACGGGCATGAGCCGCCCTATCCGCTCATTGCCGTCGCCACCTGGAAGCGCGAGGGCACACTGCTCATGGCCAGGGTGCCCGTGGCCGATGATCCGGAGGCGCGGGCAAAGCTGCGCGAGGACTGGTCGTGCAGAGCCCTGGCCCGTGGCCTCAATCTCAAGCGGGGAGTGATCGATACCCGCTGCTGGCCGCTGTCTTCCATACCACAGAGTTGGACGGTGGAGAACCGTGCTCCACAGCCTCCGACCGGCTCCGGTCAGGACCCGGCGGAGGGGGGAGACGGAACCGAGGTCGTAGACACGCCGGAACAGATGCCGACATGGAGGGGAGACCACATGGCCGACGATGTCCTTTCGGTTCTGCAGCAGGCGCTGAGCAAGGAAGAGGAGAGACAGGCCTTCTACGAGGACGCGGCCCAGCGGTCGTGCAATCCTCTGGCCCAGAGGACGTTTTCCTCCTTGGCCGCGTGGGAGGCCGAGCACGCCGGGTACGTCCGGGCGTACTATGACAAGATGCAGCAGGGAGCCGGCTGGCCGGATCCGTCGCTGTGCGGCGAGGTCTGCCGCCTTGCGGCCGAGGACATCAAACAGATCCTCGCCACGGCCCGCGACGCCATCGACGGAGAGGTCACCTGCGACACCGCCCTCACCGAGGCCTACAAACTGGCCATGGCGGGCGAGAGAGAGAGCATCGACTTCTACTCCGCGGAGCTTGAGAAGGCCACCGACCCCAACGCCCGGGCCTTCTACGAGGTCCTGCTGGCCGCCGAGCGCGGCCATCTGGAGCTGCTCGCCAACACCGAGCAGTTCCTGGACAACACCGAGGCCTGGTACTTTGACCAGGAGCAGTGGACTGTCGAGGGCTGAACCTCCGGCGCGGCGGCACTAGCACGCAGTCAGTCACAGACCGCCGCGGCCGCAATGCCGCGGCGGTTCACCAAACCGGTGCCCAAGGAGGCCGGCCCACATGCCAAAGACACCCATGTCCCTCTTCTTGGGGGCGCTACTGGCCCTCGGGGCAACCTGTGCCTATGGCCAGGACAACACCATGAAGTCCTTCGGTAGCGGCTTCGTGGTGGACACCCGCGGGTACATCCTCACCAATGAACACGTGGTGCACCGCGCCAAGTCGGTCGAGGTGATCGTTGGAAAGAGCCGCACGCTCCCCGCCACGATCCTGGCCACCGACGAGGACCACGATCTGGCCCTGCTGAAGGTTGACCCGGAGGAGCCCCTGCAGGCCATCGCCATCGGCAACTCCAACGACGTACGCCGCCAGCAGAGTATTCTGGTCATCGGCTTCCCCTTCGGGGAGGATGATGTCACCTCCACCAGCGGCCGGATTGTCTCCATCCGCACCGAGGAGGCCGACAGACTGCTGGTCGTGGACGCCGTTGTGAATCCGGGCAACAGCGGCGGCCCGGTGCTCAACGACCGCGGCGAGGCCATCGGGATCATCAAGTCGCTGCTCATGGCCGAAGTCGGCGGAGTGCAGACCAAGGCCGGCGAGATCTACGCGGTGCCCATGAGCTTCGCCATGCCGATGCTGGCGGCCATCCCGCAGTTCAACTGGGCCGCCGTCGGAGCCAGGACGGAGGCGCTCCCTCTGGAGCAGCTCGACCAGAAGGCCAGCACGGCCGTGGTGCAGATCATGTCCGACCGCGTGGAACCGGGCACTATCGAGGGCGCCGCCTCCGACGCGCAGGAGGCGTTCAGCGCCAACGCCCTGGCCCTCATCAAGTCCTACCTGGACCGTATGGAGCTCAAGTACGAGGTGGACACGGAAGCCAAGTTCCCCATCATCGGCGTCCCGATGAAGATGGACAACGCCGTCCACCACCTGCGAGTGGTCATCGACGCCGAGCGCGAACTGGTCTACATGTATCTCAACCTCTACCTCAAGGCCCCGGCGGATCACCCCAGGATCAACGAGATCCTCACCACCTTGATGGACTACAACTGGCGCCTGAATGTGGGCAAGTTCGAGTGGGACAAAAGTGACGGTGAGGTGCGCTACTCGTACACCTTCACCACCGAAAACGGCGTGGGCTTTGAGGCTTTCGAAGCCATTCTCGCGACACTGCTGAACACCGGAGACCAACTGTGGCCGGAGCTTTCAAAGCTCGCGGGCGACGAGTAACTCGGAGGGCGGTCAATGACGGGCGGAAACAAGTCGCAGAAGCTGTGGGGTGGCCGGTTCTCCAGCGACATGGCCGATATCGCGCTGCGCTTCTCGGAGTCCACCGCGGCCGACGGCCCCATGGTGTTCGAGGATATCTGGGGCAGTCAGGCCCATGCCATCATGCTGGCCACCTGTGGCATCATCTCCGTGGAGGACCTCCGCGAGATCCTGCGCTGGCTTGAGAAGGCCAAGGCGGCATGGGAGGACGGGAGTTTCGAGCTCAAGCCCGAGCTTGAGGATGTCCACATGAACGTCGAGACCTACCTGCGCCAGGGCGCCGGGCCGGAGATGGGCGGGAGGCTGCATACCGCCCGCTCCCGCAATGACCAGGTCGTCACCGACTGCAAGATGCACTGCCGCGCCCGTATCCTCGACATCCGCAGCGGCCTGGCCGCCCTGCGCCTCGCCTTGCTAGAGCGCGCCGAGGGCCACCACGAGTCCGTGATGCCCGGCTATACCCACACCCAGCACGCCCAGCCGATCTCCGTGGCCTTCTGGCTCTCGGGCCACGCCTCGGCGCTGGCACGCGATGACGAGCGCCTGGCCGACGCCTACGGACGCACCAATCGCTCCCCCCTGGGCGCCTGCGCCCTGGCCGGAACATCCTTTCCCACCGACCGGGAGCTCTCCGCCCGCCTGCTGGGCTTTGCCTCCGTCCAGGACCACAGCCTCGACGCCGTCGGTACGCGAGACTTCATCGTGGAGACCATCGCCGCCCTGGCGATCGTGGCCTCCAACCTGTCCAAGATCGCCGAGGAGTTCGTGGTGTGGTCCACCTACGAATACCGCATGGTGGAGATGGACGACGCCTACGCCTCGGGCTCCAGCATCATGCCCCAGAAGAAGAACCCCTGCATCGCCGAGCTCACCCGGGGCAAGGTTGGCATCGTCTACGGACGGTTGATGCAGATTCTCACCCTGCTCAAGGGTCTCCCCAGCGGCTACAACCGCGACCTGCAGGAGGACAAGCCGCCCCTGTGGGAGGCCTTCGACTGCGTGCAGATGTGCCTGAGCGCGGTGACGGAGATGGTGCGGACGGTCACGCTCAACCTGGAGCAGATGCGCGCCCTGGTGTCGATGAACTTCGCCACCGCCACCGAACTGGCCAACTTTCTCGTCCGCGATCGTGGCCTGCCCTTCCGCACCTGTCATGAGATCGTGGGGTCGGTCGTCGGGACCCTCGTCGCCGAGGCCAAGACTCTCGACGACCACGTCCGGGTGCGGGAAATCCTGGCCGAGCACGGCCAGACACTGGACCTGGAGACCATTGCCGACATCGTCGACCCGCTGTGCTGCCTGCGCAAGCAAGTCAGCCTCGGCAGCACCGGTCCGGGCTCGGTACTGCGGATGCTGGGTACACTCCAGGAGGGAGTGAAGACCAGCGAGGCCGAGATCGCGGCGGCCGGCGATCATCTGCAGCACTGCTACGCCGAGACCATGGCCGTTGTGGAGCGTGTTCTGGCCGGAGGCGAGCTGCCGAACCTGAGGGGAAGCTGACCCGGACGCAGTACGGGCCGTCGCCGCGCCTTGCGGGCAGGGCGCCTCTTCTTGCCCCGCCTTCGCACCGCCCTGCTGTATCACAGAGGTGATCGCAGATGCTGTCTTGTCAGGCGAAGATCACCCGCCGGGAGGAAGTGGCGGCCGGGCACCATCTGCTGCAGCTTCACTGCCCGGAGGTCGCCGCGGCCGCTCGTCCGGGCCAATTCGTGCACGTGCGCGTCACCGGCACCTACGACCCGCTGCTGCGACGTCCCATCAGCGTCATGCTCGCCGATGCTCGCCTGGGCAACATTGAGCTTCTGGTGCGTACCGTCGGGCGGGGCACGGACATCCTTGCCACACTGCCGGCGGGGAGCTTCGTTGACCTCATGGGACCGCTCGGCAACGGCTTTGAGCTCCTGGACAGGGGGCAAGAGCCGCTGCTGGTGGCCGGAGGGGTCGGAGTGGCGCCGCTGATCTTCCTGGCCGACGCGTTCCAGATGGCGCCCGGAGGGCACTACGTCCGGGGGCTGCTGGGCGCCGCCACCGAGGACGCTCTGGCCTGCTGGCAGGAGTTCGCCGGCCGCTGCGAGGAGTTTCAGGCCACCACGGAAGACGGCTCGGCCGGCGAGCAAGGCCTGGTTACCGACCTGCTGGCGCCCCATCTGGAGCGCGGCGGGATCGCCGCGGTGTATACCTGCGGCCCGCGGCCGATGATGGCCAAAGTCGCCGCCATCTGCGCGCAGGCCAATGTCCCGTGCTGGGCCTCCCTGGAGCAGTTCATGGGCTGCGGCATCGGGGCCTGCCTGGGGTGCGTCGTGCCCACGTACCTTGAGCCCAGGCACCAGCGGGTCTGCACCGATGGCCCCGTCTTCGATGCCTCCACTATCGCCTGGGAAGAGATGAGCCACTGATGGGCGACCTGAGCACCCAACTGGGTCCGCTTTCCCTGCGCAATCCCGTGGTCACCGCTTCGGGGACCTTCGGCTTCGGCCAAGAGTACGCGGCCTTCATGGGCCTTTCGAGGCTCGGGGCCATCACCACCAAGGCCACCACCCTGCTGCCGAAAGAGGGCAACCCATCTCCCAGAATCTGCGAGACGCCGGCGGGCATGCTCAACGCCATCGGTCTGCAGAATCCGGGGATCGACGAGTTTTTCTCCGCCAAGCTTCCCTTCCTGCGCGAGGCGGGAACAACGGTCATCGTCAACATCGCCGGGGACAGGGTGGAGGACTACGTCACCCTGGCGTCCCGGCTGGATGAAGCCCGGGGCGTCGATGCCCTCGAGCTCAACGTGAGTTGCCCCAATGTGGCGCACGGGGGCATGCAGTTTGGCATCAGCGCCCCGGCCATCTCGGAGCTGGTGGGCGCCGTGCGCGCGGTCACGAAGCTTCCGCTCATCACCAAGCTCTCACCCAACGTGACGGACATCGTGTCCATGGCGCGGGCCGCCGTGGAGGCCGGCTCGGACATCCTGTCGCTGATCAACACCCTGGTGGGGATCGCCATCGACGTGGACAGGCGTCGGCCCGTGCTGGCCAACATCACCGGCGGCCTGTCGGGGCCGGCCATCCGCCCCGTCGCGGTGCGCATGGTGTGGCAGGTATGGGCCGAGCTGAAAGTGCCCATCATCGGCATGGGCGGAGTGATGACGGCCGGCGATGCGCTGGAGTTCATCCTGGCCGGAGCCACCGCGGTGGGTATCGGCACGGGGAACTTCGTGGACCCCGCCACCGGCACGAGAGTCATCGACGGCCTGCACGACTACTGCGAGGCCGGCGGGATCGCCTCGATCTCCGAGCTCATCGGCGCGGCGCACTGAGCGGCCTGCCCCACCCCGCGGCCGTGCCATCGTCCACCCGGCTCCAGCCGGTAGCAGCGCTTGGCGCATCACCATGGGAGGTCAAAAGGAGCTCGTGGAGCCTGGGCACCTGCAGTACAAGCCGGACTTTCCCGAGTGCGCTCAGCGCATGACGGCCTTCTGGCGCGGCGAGCCTCTGGACCGCCCGCCCATCTGGGTGACGGCCCCGCGGCGCCGCCCGCTGTCCGGGCCGCCCGCGCCGCCGGACCCCGGAGACCCCGTCCGGCGCTGGACCGACGCTCGGTGGCGCCTGCTTGCGGCGGACGCGGCGATGCGGGCCACTTTCTACGGCGGTGAGGCCGTGCCCGCCTTCGTCCCCCAGTTGGGTCCGGGGTCGCTGGCCATCCATCTGGGCTCGGAGCCGGTGTTCATGCCCGACACGGTCTGGTACGAGCCGTGCCTGCAGAGCCTCACCGGCGGACCGGACCTGCGCCATGATGAGCACGAACCCTGGTGGGTCTTCACCCGAGAGATGGTGCTGCGCGCGAGACAGATGGGGGAGGGCAAGTTTGTCCTGGCCTTTCCGGACCTGATCGAGAACCTGGACACCCTCGCCAGCCTGCGGGGTGCCCAGGAGCTGCTCGTGGACCTTATAGACGCTCCTGAGGCGGTACACCGCTACCAGCACCACATCCTGGAGCTGTACTTCCTGTACTACGACGAGCTGGCGGCCCTGATGGACATCCCCGCCAAGGGGTCGCTCTTCGTAACCTTCCCCGGGTGGGGACCGGGGCGTGTGTGCAAGCTCCAGTGCGACCTGTCGGCGATGATCTCACCCCGCATGTTCCGGGAGTTTGTGTTGCCCTATCTGTGTGCGCAGTGCCGGCGCGTCGACCACGCTTTCTATCATCTGGACGGTCCGGACGCCATCTGCCATCTGGAGGCTCTGCTGGAGATTCCGGAGCTGCACGGGATCCAGTGGACGCCGGGCGCGGGCACCGAGCCCGTGGAATCCGAGGTCTGGTGGCCTCTGTACCGGCGCACGCAGGAGGCGGGCAAGTCGCTCTTCCTCCTGGGGATCCCCGCCGGGCTGGTACCGACCTTTGTCCGGCGGTTCGACCACAACCTGTTGTTCATCAGCACCGGCTGTGCCACACAGGACGAAGCCGAGGCCCTGCTGGCGGCGCTATAGAAGCCCGGCCGAAAAGCCGGGCCTGCCGCAAAGGATGTCATCCTGGAGCGTCGGCGTCACAAGCTCGAGCTTGCGACGCTTGGGCGAA
Source organism: uncultured Armatimonadia bacterium (assembly GCA_964423635.1). GTDB lineage: Bacteria > Armatimonadota > Zipacnadia > Zipacnadales > JABUFB01 > CAYRFY01. The sequence continues at coordinate 8,403 of CAYRFY010000166.1, forward strand.
GGATCTCGCTATATCCCGGGAGATTCTCCGAGCTGCTCTTGCCGGGAGCCGACGCTCGCACAATGACATTCCCGGCGAAGCCGGGCTTCTGGGCCGGACCTTCATACCCCATCCGTACCTAAGGAATGTGTCGTGATGAAGCCCTTCTTGCCAACAGTCCCAGTGCCACCCGAGCAGTACGACACGCTGGTCGCTCTTGCCGGCCGCTGTCTGGACCAGTGCCGCACCCGCGCCGTCGACGGCACGGTGCTGTTCCGACCCGACGGCTCGGGGAACTATGACGCCATGTGGACCCGGGACTTCGCCTACATGGTCGAGGGCGCCGGTGCCCTACTGGACCCGGCGGAGATACTGGCCGCCATCGACTATCTGCTGGCGGCTCAGCGCGAGGACGGGGCCATCCCCGACCGGCGCCAGGCCGACGGCACCCCCGTCTACCTGGCGGGGCCCGTGGACAGGCCCCTGGGAGAGAGCTGTCCCACCGACAACCCGCCGTTCATCGTCAAGGCCATGGCCGGCTACGTGCGCATCACCGGCGACCACGCCGCTTTCCTCACGCGCCGCGCCGCTCTGTACCGCGCCATGGAATCGGTGCCCCTGAGCCACGATGGTCTGGTGCAGGTCGACCCCAACCGCCCCCATTCGTCCTACGGCTTCGTGGACTGCGTGGCTCAGACCGGCAACGTCCTGTTCGGCTCTCTGCTCTACTGGGAGGGCTGCCAGCTTCTGGCAAAGCTCTGTGCCAGGGCCGAGTACCACGACGAAGCCCACGAGTGGTACGAGCAGGCGGAGCACACCTCGCGGCGGCTGGGCGACCTGTACGACGAGGAGTTCGGGATGTTCCGAGCCGCCAGCGTGGACTGCCGTCAGCTCGACCTCTGGGGCAGCCTGTACGCCTGCGTGATCCGTGTGGCCACCAAGACCCAGGCCCACCTGGTGGCGGACTTCTTCAAGAGCGCCTGGGACATGTGCGTCTACCGTGGGCACCTGAGACATCTGGTGCGCGGCGAGTATTGGGACCGGCTCCTGGCCGAGGTGCCCCGCAACGCGTACCAAAACGGGGGGTACTGGGCCGTCCCCGTGGGTTGGCTGGCCCAGACGATGCACCTGAGCGAACCCGACGTTGCACGGGCGCTGATCGCCGACGTCGTGGAGCAGATGCGCGATCGCGGGGTGTACGAGTGGATCGATTCCGAGAGCGGCCATGTGCCGGGCTATGTGGCGAGCGTCGCCGCTGTCCTCGGGGCCGTGCAGTCCAGCCGCAAGCTGGCGCGGGGCACTCCGCCGGCCTCCGCGACACAGCCGGAGTAGCGCCGTTCCGCGCGCCCGGCGCCGATGAGCGTCCCGCCCGCGGCCTTTGGCCGGCTGTCCTGGTTGCCGGGTCCACGGAACACGGCCATCCGCCCGGCCTCAACGCCCTGAATGGAGGATGAGTATGCCCGATCCCGACGGCAAGGTGCTGATCCAGTTCGAGCGGTCCCCCAACTACCGTCTGATTGCCGCCGACGGCGCCTGGGGGGGGCCCACACCCCGGGGCCACATCATCGTGAACTTCTTCGTGGATGTTCCGGTGGCGCCGCTGTCGGTGACCCACGCCCTCACGGAAGACGGCCAACTGGGGCCTGAGGTCGAGCGCTCACCGGCCCAGAACGATGCGCGTCCCCGAGTTTCCAGGGAGTTCGAGATGGGCGTCTTGCTCTCACCGGAAGATGCCGAGAGCATCGCCAACTGGCTGCTGGATCAGGTGGACATGGTCCGCGGCGGATCGGATCTCGACGACTAGCAGCGGCAAAGGGCACGGATGGCACAGGAGCCGCCCCTCGAGGGGCGGCTCCTGTGCTGTGCGGCGGACAACCAAAGGCGGCGACTACTTCAGCCTCTCGATCGCCTCGGCCAGCTTCGTGCGATGGTCGTACATCGAAAGCGGGTCCCGGGTGAAGTCCGTCTGGCTCTTCACCACCTCCTGCGGCACCTCCAGAAGCGCCCGCTCCGGGCAGTCGCCCCTGGCCTCCACCAACCCCTTCAGCAGGGTGAAGTACTCGAAGTCCTCGATACCCTCCCGCAACATCTCCCAGCGTATCGAATCCACCGGGCCCTGGACGTAGGGGCTCTTGTCCCTGTTGGGGTCCATGTTCGGAGGGTAGATGAACCGGCCGTCCCCGTTGCCCCAGTAGGCCACGTACCCCGGAGGGTTGCCGTATCCCGTAACGTAGCCCATCGGGTCTTCCCAGGGGTTCTGGAGGCTGTCGGGGAAGGCGCAGCCGCTGGTCCAATAGTTGCTCTGCCAAACGAGGATGCCCTGCACATTCCACTTCCAGGTCATCCACAGCCAGACCCGGAGGTCCACGGCGCTGTGGTCGATGAACAATGTCGGCCACGGGGCCTTGGGGCCGGTGCACACGTACCACCAGATGTCCTCGCCCAGTTCCTGGCGCCGGGCGCAGACCTCCGGATGATGGTTGGGCAGCACGGGGCACCAGATGTCCACGTCGCCGTACAGGGGCTCGATGGGCTCCTCGGTGAGCATTCGCCGCAGCTTCGGGCCCGCCAGCTTGATCTCGTTCATACCTTCCTTGACGAACTCGTAGTCCCGGGGCTCGGGCTCATCGAACCAGTAGATGAAGGCCTCGTCCAGCCAGCCCTTTTCCTCCAGGTGATCCTGGAGCTGTCCGCAATACTGCCCGAAGGCCCGGCGATACTCGGGCGTTCCCTGCTCGTAGGGACCGATCCGCCCGGCCTGGCGGGAGTAGAAGGTACCGCTGCCCATGCCGGCCAGCGGCAACTGGAAGGAGTTGAACTTGTAGCCGTCCAGGCACCTCTCCGCCTCGAGGTCCCAGGCCGTGAAGTCCACCTCCGGCCGCACGGTCATCTCGGCGCTCTCAAAGCCGCCGCCGGCGATGAGGCTCTCCTGCTCCTCGGCCTTGACGAGCTTGACCTCATCGATCCACACGGTGCCCGTCAGTTTCCCATCCTCGGTCCAGCGCACCGGCCGCACGACCAACGTCAGGCTGCCCGCCCGAGGCGAGCGGTCGCGGGGCACAAAGCGCAGTTCCTTTTCCTCCCACTCACCGTTGCCGGTCATCACGATGTCCAGATTGTGCCCCGAGATCCAGGTGCTGTCCGCGTCGTAGGACTGGAAGGTCAACTGGTACTCCTGCCCCGGCTCGGCGGTCTTGACGGCATAGGTGAGCACATACTCCGCGGCCGCGTCGACCTCGAAGCGTTGCGAATGGGCGTCGACCGCGAGGCCGTCGCTGTCATCCACGATCTCAAGACACCGCTCTCCGGCGAAGGGATCCTCGGTCGAGAACGTGCCACCCTCCCAGCTTACTCCGGTGAAGCCCACGTCGATGCCGCGCCGCCAGAAGGTGTAGGGAGCGATGCGGTGATCGCGGAAGTTTTGCATGTAAAGGTCCCACACGCGGTCTCGGTCCGCCGCATCGGTGATGTTCTGGTAGCGCCAGATATCCCCCTGACCGAGCCCGAAGGCGCTCACCACGGAGCTGCGCTCCGGCAACTCGAAGTCCCACACATGCAGGGCGATGGGGACCTCGGCGGACCAACCCCGGGCCTGGAGCGAGACGGTACCGGTGTAGTCGCCCGCCGCCTGACCCACGGGCACCCTGACGGTGATCCACAGGGGCTGGTTCTGTCGGGCCGAAAGGTCGATGGGCTCATCCAGCGGCGGCAGGGCATCGGGCCACCAGCCGACGCAGCCCTCCTCGTCGGTGGGCCGCTTGACCTCATGATAGTACACATAGGCGATGGCGATGTTCTCGGCGTCCAGCGTCGCCCCTCCCGGGCCCGTGAGGCCGGAGGCTTTCGCCGTGAGGCCCTGCAGGTCGCGGGTGGGCCTCAGCACAAGCTGCACGGGCTCGAACTCATTGCGCGCCGCAGAAAGCCTCAGCGGCTGCATTCCGGGCTCGCCGGCCGCCACGGCCGGCCGCTCGCGACTGACCTTGTAGGTGCCCTCGCAGGCCCACAGCTCGCACGCCTCATCGGCACCCACCGGGTAGCCGTAGTCCGCGGCGTACAGGCTGGGTACGACGAACCGCGACTGAGCCAGGAACAGGGCCTCCTCACTCTCAGTCACCACCAGGCGCAGCGAGTGCGGGCCGGCGGACTCAACCATGTAGGGCAGGGCGGGACTCTCACTCGCCCCGGCCGCCAGCCGGAAGTCTGCCGCCCTCCCTCTCACCATCGAGGTCCCCTCTTTGGAGATGACCTCGATGTACGCGCGCAGGGACAACTCGCCCTCGGTCCGGTTGCTCACCGCGATCCGCGCGGTGTTATCACCCGAGGGCACAAGCTCCCCCAGGTCCTCGATGTCCACGGCGATGCGCGGGCTGCGGACAGTCGTGTCCACATACCGCGTACTGCCAACCATGTCCGGCAGCTTCTCCCCGAGGGTGGCGGTGTAGCTGAGGTTGTAGATCTGGAAGGAGCCGGGGTCCGAATCCGGTCTGGGCTGAGCCTCCCCCGGGCTCAGAAGTCGCAGGGTGATCTCGGAGGCCGGTAAGAGCTCGTCGGGGAGCGCGAGCTCCTGACTGCCTGCCTCGCTTATGCGGCCGATCTCCACAAATCTCTCCCCGTCGGCGCTGGCCTCCACGATGCACTGGCCGCTCTGGTGATAACCCACATTGGGCGTGACGGTGGCACCGGTCTGCACGGCGGCACCCACACCGAGACGGTACACCACGTAGGCCCCCGGACCGAAGACCCAGCGGTGGGTGTTGAACCCGGCGGTGAAATCGGAAAGGGCCCGGCAGTAGTTGCGGCCCTCCGCGGACAGGGGCGCCGAGAACACGTACCGGCCGTCCTCGCCGAGCAGGAACTCTCGGCCTCCGGCATGGTCAACCCCGCCCAGGCT
>CAYRFY010000167.1:0-4077 GCA_964423635.1 uncultured Armatimonadia bacterium
GTAGGGCGCGGGCCTGTACCGCGCCGAAGGGGTCCGACAAACGGCGGCGCACAGGTCGCCGCCCTACAACGGCGCGGGGCGCGGGCCTGTACCGCGCCAATGCCGCACGGGGGACGACCAACACCGGCGGGACGGCCCCGGCCGCCTACCTGCCCAGCACGTACACCACCGCCTCGCCCGGCTCCAGCTCCCCCCGGACCTCCTGGCCCGCCGTGACACCTCCCCCGGAGTAGAACTCCTCGCCACCGCCCAGCTCCGCAGGCAGGCTCATAGCGAACCCCGCCGGCTTGCTCTGATGGTTCATGACGCACACAAGCGACGTTGTGCCATCGGTGAGCACCTGCACCGAGGCCGAGTCCCGGCCCTCAATGGCCCTGCGCTCTCCCGTCAGGAAGAGGGCCTCGTACGTGGCCACCAGCCGCGAGGTCTCGGCGATGGCCAGCCAGGTACGGCCGTCCATGGGCAGGCGATCATATAGCAGCACCCCGCCGGTGGCGTCCAGACAGCGGCGGAGGATGCGGGCCTTGAGTGTCGGGATCTGCGGGGTGATAAGGGCCGTGTCGTACGGCTGCAGCAGGGCGCCGAAGATCGCCGGGATGCCCTGCAGCGCGGCGATGGTGGCCACGATGTCCTCGGTCGGGCGCCCGTAGCCGCAGCCCGCGCGGTCGCAGGCCTGCAGATCGCCGATGTACTGCCAGTTGATCCCGTACTGCCGCGGGTTCTCCTTGCTCTGATAGCCGCTGTAGGCGCTGAACTCGGTCCCGGGCGCGATGCGGTGGATGCTGTCCTTGAACTGCCGCAGAATCTGTGCCGTGCGCCGGGCCATGAACTCCACCCACTGCTCGCCGTGGTCGGTGTCGATGCTCTCGGGTGTCAGCGTCACGTCCGCCGCGATCCCCGCCGCGGCGCGGAACTGCTCCAGACAGCGCTCGCAGTAGCACGAGTGGGGGCCGGTGAAAGGCGGGTACTCGTAGTCATAGTCGGCCACATCTGGCGCAACGGCCCGCAGCTTCTCCTCCAGCACAGGCTCCACCGCTGCGGCCCAGGCATCCCCCAGTAGCCGGGAGGTGCAGACCAGGGTGTCGTCGGGCTTGCCGGCGCGGTCGATGAGCCGGTCATCGGGGTGCTGCTCCAGATAGGGCTTCATGTTCAGCGACCACGTCTGGAAGTTCATGCCCATCGTGTGTTGCATGCCGTATTGGCCGGCCGCGTCCGAGGTCCAGCGGTCGCCGGCGACGATGTCATTGATCCCCGCCGCCTGCGCCGTCTCCAAAGTCGCTCGACGCATCTCCTCATCGGCCATGCTGGACAGCCAACCGCCCCAGAGCTGCCATACCAGCTTCTTGGATTGCAGGCCCCGCAGCGCCGGCAGAATGCGCACCGGGATCTCCTGACGCGGCTCCACGATTGTGCCCTCGTTGGCCTCCGTCCAGTACAGGAGCTTCGTCTCGTCGCCGGGCATCTCGGCCCCGTCCTGCAGCCTCACCAGGGCGTTGACTACGTGCATGATATAGTGCCGGCCCGCCACGATGGGCTTGCTTGCCACGATCTTGGCCACATGCACCGTCTGCCCGTCGATCTCTCGCTCCCCCAATTGCGTGCACTCATACAGCGGCTGGTAATCCAGATGGGGATAGTAGCCGGTGGAGCCGAGGATGGTAAGCTGCGGCGGAACGGCTAAGTAGATGGTGAAGTGCTCCAGCTTCCTTCCCGGCAGACCGTCGGCGATGAAGTTGATGTGCTGATTGCTGTTCCGAGCGATGTACAGCGCCGGGTCTGGTGTGGGCCAGGCGCGGGTCTTGGCCCACAGTACCGTGTGCCGCAGCACCACCGCTCGGCCCGCCTCACCCACGACCCCGTCGGCTTCGGGAGCAAGCGCCCAGGCGCCGTCATCGCGCCCTACCTTGGCCGCATCGGGGGTGTCGGCGGGCGCCATGCGCCACTTCACCGACCCGTCCTCGAGACCCGGCACCCGCAGGTCCACCGAGGCCGACCCCTCGTCCAGCTTGAGGGCGAACACATTGGCCCCCTTGACCAGAGGTACCTTGACAGCAACCGCCGCCGCACTTTGCCCCCGGCTCAGCACCAGCTCATTGACCAGCAGCTCGTACGGCCCGCCGCAGGTGATCGTCATCTCGGCGAAGGTGGAGCGCACGGCCCGGGGCACGGTAGGGGAGAGGTACAGCGGCCGCAGCGTCCCGGCGTCCAGCAGGCCCCAGGAGAGCTGCAGGGCGTCAGATTCCGGGGCCGTGAAGTCCAGGGCCGCCTCGAAGGCCGGGCCGGAGACCGCGTGATAGGCGTAGGTGCGCGTGGCCAAGGTGCCGTCGCCCAGAGCGGCCGTCAGGTAGACAGCTCCCGGTCCGCCGGGCGCCGCCAGCCTCGCCGAGACCGCATTGGCGCCGGGCTGCAGCGCGTCGGGAGCGGTGACCTTGCCCCCCACCGGGGAGGGACCGAAGCGCAATAGCCCCATCTGGGCCGGATCGTGGAAGCCCTTGTTGCACAGGTTCCAGGCGCCGGTCTCATTGCGGGCCTTGGCGATGCGGCCCACTACGGCCTCCCACATCTGTCCCTCCCGCGGTGCCCCACCCAAAGCCGTCAGCGGTATGGCCAGCTCGCAGAACCAGCGGCCGTCCTCGATCCGCCCCGCCGCCCTGGCGCCGCTGTCCCAGGATTTGTCCCTCTTCTCCCACAGGTCCGGGCTCTGGCAGCGGGCGTCCTCCACCGTGCCGAGGGCATTGACGAAGAAGTCGAAGACCTCGGTACCGCCCTGTGGGGCGAGGATCAGGACGCAGGAATCGTCGCGACTGACCTCGGCGTCATGCTCGGTGGCCGTGGCCCGGAATTCGTGGCGGCGTTGCCCCGCCACGCTCAGTACGGGCTCTTCGCATGCGAACAGGACGTAGAGGTTCTCCTCATCCACACAGAACCGGGTCTCGGTGGCCGCCTCCACCGGATTGGTGGAGCCCACGCCCATGAAGCCCGTGCAGGCCAGGGCGCTTTGCCAGCAGAGATCGTCACCGCTGCCGTCGATGGCCGGCGTCTGGGTGCAGGCGACGACGGTCGTCAAAGGACGGCCGGCGATCCAGGGCGGGGCGGCGTCGAGCTGCTCCGGCGTCAGGTCATCGGCCGTGCTGAGCACCAGAGAGTCGATGCTGCTTTGGCCAGGAGCCCCCTTCTCCCTGCGGCAGTCCAGAGTGAAGCTGTCCCCCAGTTCCGGGGCATGCACGGCGGGCAGCTTCAGCCAGTGCCACTTGCCCGTCTCGGCGGGCGCCGCCTGCCCGACGACCTGGGTGTGCCCGCCCTGCAGGGTGCACAGCCGCCACTGCTCGGCGCTGTCCTCGGTCCGGATCCGCAGATAGACCGTCAGCGGCCGGGAGGTGCGGGGCACCGGAAGCCCGCTGAGGCGCAGGTACTGTGCATGGCGAGCCACCTTCCCGCCGGTGGCCTCGGCTTCGGCCTGCAGGTAGTCCGCGCTGCCGACGAAGCCCTCGGCCTCCAGGCGCAGGGGCGCCACGGCCACGTCCGCCGTTTCTAGGGGCTCGCTCAGTGCCAGTTGGATGTCGTCGATCTCGAAGACGGCCCCCTGCTGCCCCTCACGGGAGATGAAATAGATGCCCAGGGATCTGTCGGCGACCATGAGCGCCTTTTGTAGATTCACCGTCTGCCACCGGGCGGAGAGCTTCACCGTGTCCGGGGAATAGAGCCAGCCATTGCGGGAGTTGAGGCACAGCCACAGCTCTCCGCTCCCGCGTACCTGAGCGGTGACGGTGGCGAGTCGCCCGCCGGGCAGTCCGGTGGCGGTGACAGAGCAGCCGGCCAGGCGCTTGCCGTCGGGCACCGTGGCGCGCAGAAAGCTCTGGCCCCCGGCGGCATCGCCGGCGATGACCTCGAGCCTGCTGTTGGGCGCTTCCTTGTGGTAAGGCGCCGCCGAGCCGGGCCCCTGTTCGAAAGACTCGGTCCAAGCCTGGGCGAAGGTGGGGGCGGCGCAGAGGGCCAGGAGCGCGATGCTCAGGGGGGCGAGGCGGCCTGCGGTGGTGATGGACAAAGGTGTCACTCCTCGGGGGCCTGGAGCCCCGC
>CAYRFY010000167.1:4177-13272 GCA_964423635.1 uncultured Armatimonadia bacterium
TACCGTGCGGTGCTGGAGCCCCGCGGGGACGGGTGGGCGACCGGTGAGCGGCTTCGGCATTGCGGGGGGCTCCGACGGTGCTGTGTGCGCCGTTACGCGCCACGGCCGCCTTCCCCGTCGCCTCTACAGGTCCAGCCGATCAACGATGCACTCCCACAGCCAGACGGCCAGGCCCGCCCGACTCACCCGGTTGTCCCTGAGCAGCTCAGGCGATAGCGGGCTGAACTCCTCGTGCTCCGGGAAGGCGGCCGCAAGGTAGCCCTGAAGCTGCTCGGAGGTCAGCGGGGCGTCGGGATTGAGGCTTTCCAGCTCGCCGACCGGGATGATGCCCTTGGCCACACAGAAGGCGAGGCCCGAGGACCACCACTGGCCACTGAGCCGTTGCGGCAGCTCCGCGGGCCTGGGGAGCGGTTCCTTGGCCGGCATGAGGGCGAAGGCCCGGGAGATGACCACCGCCGCCATCGCCACGGTCGCCACCTGGTCGCCTCCGAACCGAGTCTCGGAGACGCCGTGGAACACCCCCATCTTCCCCAGGCCGATCACCGCATCGTACGCCGGATGGCCCCGGGGCACGTCGTCGAAATCGCGGCTGACCGCGTACGCCTCGAGCCGGTACTTGAGCTGCCAGCGGTCGTACTCGGGGAGCACACCCAGCAGCTCTGCCCGGTATTCCCCAAGGTCGGCGCCCTGGCGGATGAGGGTCCTCTGGAGTTCCTTGAGGAAGGGCTGGCCGAAGGCAGGGTCATTGCCCTGACCGATCTCCCAGGGGCCGACCTCGAGGGCAGAGGCGAAGGCGGCCGCCGTCCCCGCCGCCTGGCCCAGGCCCCAGCAGGTGGGCTGGATCCGCAGCGAGGAGTGGGCCACATGGTCGGCCGAGATGGGCCGCCCGGCCACCAGCAGATTGTCGATGCCCCGGGGCAGCAGGCTGCGGTAGGGGATCTCGTAGGGTTGCTGGAGCTTGACGATGGTGGCCTTGGTGCCCTGCGGATCGTGGATGTCCACGTCGTAGTTGTTGCGGGCGATGGCGTCGGCCCGGTGCAGGTAGGTCCAGCCGGGGTTGACGATCTGCTCGCCGGTGAGCGTGGTGGCGCCGGCGATGCGCCGCGTCTCACGGACGCCGATCTGGGCCGGCAGAGCCACCAGGTAGGCTTCCTCGAAGCCGGGCACGTTCTTTTTGAGGGCTTCGACGGCCTCCATCACCGCCTGGCGCCCGAGGATCGTCGCCTGCGACAGGTCCTCGGCGTTCAGCCCGCTGAAGCCCTTGATACGGGTCATGTTCAGCGTCATCTCATTGGGATTGGGGTCCCAGGCGTAGCTGCACCAGTAGTCTTCCATGCCCGGGTAAGACATGATACTGCCGCCGGAGAACTTGACGTTCCCCATGCGAAAGATCATGGTCATCGGCTGCGTCATGCCGTCGGCTTCCCTGCCGACCTCGAAGGGCACACCGGCCCAGGCGGCGAGGTCCGCATCCCCCGTGCAGTCGATGAACGCCTTCGCTCTGACCAATTGCAGGCCGGACTTATTGTGGATCACCAGCCCGGTGATGTTCCGGCGCGGCTGGCCCTGCCAGGGCCTGCCTTTGGCGGTCAGGCAGGCGATGCCGCGGGTGTACAGCAGCACCCGCACCCCGGCCTCCGTGACCATCTCGTCGAGGACCACCTGCATCCCGGCCACATTGAACGAGCCTCCACGTCGGGCCTTGTGAGCGTCCAGGCGCTGGAGCAGCTCGCGGAACAGCCCGCCGGCGTAGCGGTAGGTCATGAACACGCTGACGCTGGAGGCCGTGGCGGTGCCGCCCAGGAAGCCGTACTGCTCCACCAGCAGCGTCTCGGCGCCGTTGCGCGCGGCGGCCACGGCGGCCGCGCAGCCCGCCGGGCCGCCGCCCACCACGCAGACATCCACGTCGTAGCTGGGCCGCATCATCGAGAAATCCGGCCCCTCCTGGGCCGGCGCCAGGCAGGGGATCAACAATAGAGACAGCAACAGGAGATGGGACTTCAAGGCCAACAACTCCTCTTTCCATAGCCTCAAACAGTTACTGCTCCACTTCCCCGCCGGGGGCATCCAGACCTCCCGGAGAAGGACGCTTCAGCACCTCCGCCGAACTACCTGCCCGCCCATACACTCGGCCTGAGGGAGGCCCACCGCCATGCCCGCCGAACCCGCTTACCGCCATCGAATTGCCTTCGGCACCTGGATCAACGACATGCGCAACGAGCCCTTGCCTTTGGAGCAGTGGCCCGCGCCACAACTGGACGACACCACCGTTGAGGGCATCACCAGGACCCTGGACGTCATCTCCGACGCGGGCTACGGCTATCTGGACGCCTTCGGTCTCTATGCCACCACCAACTACCCCCCCGACATCGTGAGCGCCTTCGACGACCCGGAGCGCGCCCGCCAGGTGGAGCGAGTGTTCGCCGCCGCCGAAGAGCGCGACATCAAGATGGTGCTCTGCCTGGGTGTCCACACCTGGGGCTATGACCGCATCATCCGCGAGGACCCCTCGGTGCGGGGCCTAGACAAGGACGGCAACCCGCATCCCCACGCCATGTGCGGGGCCAAGGAGAAGTCCTGGGAGTACATCGACCGGCTGGTGGAGACCATGTTCTCGCGCCACGATTTCGGCGCCGTGCACCTGGAGTCTGCGGATCTAGGCTACTGCATGTGCCCCGAATGCGCCGGAGGGCTGGGGAGCGTGGGGTATAATGCCCGGCTCAATGCCCGCGCCGCACAGATCATCAAGACCCACAACAAGGAGGCGCTGACCTACGTCTGTCCCATCAACTGGGAGCCCTGGCGGCTCGGGGACGACGGGAAGCAACGCACCTTCAGCGGCGACACGCTACAGCACGTGATCGAGCTCAGCCGCCACATCGATGTGTTCATGGATCAGGGCCACCACGGCCGTTTCATCTCCTGGGACGACGTGCCGCGACTGAGCTGCGACTACGGCACCTCCGGCGGCCTGTGGCTCTATCACGGCTGCCGCCAGGATCGGCTGTCATATCTCGTGCCCTACGTGCGCCGTATGGCGGGGCATCTCAGGGACCACTACGAGCACGGCGCGCGGGCGGCCCTCCTGTACCAGGGGCCCATGGCCAACCCCGGGGTGCGGGTCAACAGCGCCTGCGGTGGCCGCCTGCTGCAGGACCCCACCCGCGAGCCGGCCGAGGTCCTCGCCGAGGTGATCCAGGACTCCTGGAAGCCCCGCAGCGACGAGGCTCTGCGCCGCCTGACGCAGCTCTTTTTCGATGTGGAGGAGGGGTACTTCGGCGCCTGGGACACCTCGCGCATCCAGGGGATCGAGCCACCGGGCGAGCTGATGCTGGGGAGCCTGTTCAACACCAGTCCCGACGCGGCCACCCATCTGATGGAGCCGCATCTGGATGCCGAGGGGCGGACGGCGTGCCACGCCGCCTGGCGAGGGGCCCTTGGCGAGGCCATCGCGCTGCGCGAGCAGTTCGAGGACCGTGCGGCTTTGGAGGGCATCATCCGGGCGCTGAACGTGTCTTTGCAGCTTCTGGCGACGATCCGGATGGTCAAAGGCGAGAAATGGCTGGACTGAGCGGAACGGGAACGACCGTGACGCGTGGCGCGTGGCGAGTAACGGCGGGAGCCACCCCCTGGCAGTCCGCCCGTGCCCGCGGGTCTCCAGGCCCGCAAGGTGAGCCGCCCAGCGTACATCGGGAGCCACCCCCTGGCAGTCCGCCCGTGCCTGCGGGTCTCCAGGCCCGCAGGGTGAGTCGCCCGTCGCACATCGGGAGCCACCCCCTGGCAGTCCACCCGTGCCCGCGGGTCCGGCCGCAGCAAACCTTCGGAGGCCCACTGTATGAGCATCGTGCAGGTTCGCCCCTGTGATAGCTATGATCTTCCCGGCCTGCGCCGGGTCGTTCGCCAATGCCTGCAAGACCTTCCCCCCGTCCGCGAGGGTCTGCGCGCCGGGCGGCGCGTCCTGCTCAAACCCAACATCATCAGCGCCCGCGGGGCCGAGACGGCCGTGTGCACGCACCCGCAGGTGGTCCGGGTCGTGGCCGAGATGGCCTGCGAGGCCGGGTGCGAAGTGGTGATCGCCGACGAGCCGGGCTATGCCCGCAGCGGGTCTCCCGAGGAGATCCACGCCGCCACCGGGTACACCGAGGCCTGCCGCGACCTGCCCGTGACCTTCGATCTGCTCAAACGCGGCGGCTTCCGCACGGTACAGGTGCCCTCGCCCCTGCGGCTGCAGGAGGTTTTGATCTCCAATCTGGTGTTGGACGCCGATCTGGTCATCAACCTGTGCAAGTGCAAGACCCACCAGCAGATGCTGTTCACCGGAGCGGTCAAGAACATGTTCGGCGCCGTGGCGCCCCGCGACCGTATCCGCATCCACCTGCTGGCCACCTTCGATGCCGTCAGCGAGGCCATCGCCGACGTCTTTGCGGCCTGTCCCACCCGGGTCAATCTCATGGACGGCGTGATCGGGATGGAGGGCAAGGGGCCCAGCTCGGGCACGCCCCGGAAGCTGGGAGTGGTCCTGGCGGCGGAGGACGCCGTGGCACTGGACGCCGTGGCCGAAAGCCTCATCGGCTATGCTCCGGGGGAGGTGCACGTCACCGTCGCCGCGGCCCAGAAGGGCCTGGGCGTGGCCGACCTGGCGAGGATCGAGGTGCAGGGCGCCGACCTGCAGGGGCTCCGGACGCGGTTCAAGCGCCCGCCGGGAGGGGTGAACCGAGGCTTCCCCGCCTGGCTGGGGCGTTGGATGGAGGGCAAGCTGTGGGTGCGGCCGCTGGTGCTGGAAGATAAGTGCACCGCCTGTGGCGCCTGCGCCGCGGTGTGTCCCGCGCAGGCGATCGCCATAGACAAGTGCGCGGTCATCGACAGCGCCGCGTGTATCGAGTGTTTCTGCTGCCAGGAGGTGTGTCCCCAGAACGCCATCGACAGCCGGCGGAGCCTCCTGGCCCGCGGGATCCTGGGCAGTGGGGGCCATTCCTGACGCCGCAGTGCGCACCGAAGGACAGTGGAGAAACAGACTATCGGGATGCAAAGCACGGGGTCTGGCGTTCGGTACCCGCACCTCACGAGGGGCGCTGAACGGCCGTCCATGCCGTAGCCGTAGACGCCGTAGCCGTAGACGCCGCCGCCGTAGACGCCGTAGCCGTAGACGCCGTGGTCGTCGACGCCGTGGCCGTCCGTCGTTGACCCGCGACTCGCCGACTCGCCGACTCAAACAGGCCATCGCTCCACCCGCGACGAACTGTGCGTTTCCGTCAGTTCCCTGCAGGTTACGGAGGTCATCCTATGACGTTCTCGCCATCACATGCAGTTATTGGTGTATTCGCGCTCCTGACCGCTGCCATGGGCACGGAGGGCTACTGCGCCACGGTACGCACCGTCGACGCCTTGTCGGCGGAGGCACAGGGGGTGTCCCTGTCGGGTCTCAGCGTGGATGGTCGGGCGCTTCCCGGCGTGTCGCTGGAGGCGGTCTTGCTCGACCCGGAGACGGGAGAGGCCACTGCGGCCGATATCACCCTGGAGGCCCGGTGGAGCTCGGAGGAGGGCTGCCTGCGCTGCACGGGGACGGTGCGGGCCGGGGGGGACGAGGATCGCGTGGCGGATCTGTGCATCCGGGTGCACGGGGTCACGCTGCCGCTGAGCACGATGGACAAGGACCCGCTGCTTCTGCCGGCCAAGTTGCTGGGGAAGCTGCCGGTCGTGGGGCTGCGTGTGGGGGAGGAAGACTGCCTGGCCTTGGCCATCCCCCCCGACGACCTGGCCGTCTACCGGTTCTCGTCGATCGCGGACGGCTTTGAGCTGCGGTATCCTCTGGGCCTGACGGCAGACGCCAGACCTGAGCTGAGGATGCAGGCTCCGTTCTCCTTCGTCCTCTACCGCACCGAGCCGCGCTGGCACTTCCGCTCGGCCCTCGAGGGGTACTATCGGCTCTTCCCGGAGAGCTTCGAGCCCTTCATCCGGGAGCAGGGCGGCTGGTTCTTCGCCGCCCCCACCGCCGACCTGCCCAATCCTCAGCACTTCCACTACCACGAGGGCGGGCCCGGCGGCTGGGATGCCGATCAGGAGCGGGGTATGGGCACGTACCCGTACCGCGAGTCATCGTCCTACACGGTCTCATTGTCCGGCAGCGAGCTTCCCAAGAGCTACGAGGAGGCCATGGAGCGCTTCAATGCCCTGGCGGAGATCGTGACGCCGAAGTCCTGGGACCCCAATGCCGACTCTGAGCCGGTAAAGGACGTGGCCCACAGCGGCGAGCGCTCATTGTTCGCGGACAACTCCGGCGGTGGCTGGAGCGGCGCCCGCCAGACCGTGACCTTGCCGGAGCCGGTGGAGGAACCCATCGTCGTGGAGGGTTTCAGCCGCGCCCAGGACGTGTCTGGCGTGCCGGACCACGACTACTCCATCTATGTGGATGTGGTCTACGCCGACGGGGACTACCTCTTCGGCCAGTGTGCGGTCTTCACACCGGGCACCCATGACTGGGAGCGGGCCACACACCGCTTTGTGCCGGAAAAGCCCGTCACCGAGCTGCGGGTCTACTGCATCCTCCGCACCCACACGGGAAAGGCCTGGTTCGACGACGTGCGCATCGGGCCCGAGGGGGAGCCGGAGGTGAACTGGATACAGAACCCGGGCTTTGAGGAGCTCAGCCGCCGCACGGACCTGCAGTACATCCATGACAACGTCTGCCTCAACGCCGATGGGCGCTATGTGTTCGGCATCACCGACAACCTCAGCGCCGACGTGGGTCCGAGCACGCCCATGAACCTGCTGCGCTTCACGCTGAATGTGGACCCGGAGATACCGTCGAGTGAGGAGAAGCCGGCGGTGGCGGCCCGGGAGTTCGACTATTACGACAATGTATTCAGCGACCTGCCCGAGGTGGACGGCTGCTACATCGACTCGGTCTCGGCCTGGTGCTACGGAGTGCTCAACGGTCGGCGCGAGCACTGGCCCTACAACGCCCGGCCGTTCACGTACGCCCCGGGGAGCTTCAAGGTAGTGGCCGCCGGACGCTTCGCGATGACCAAGTACCTCCGTGCCTTGCAGGAGCGCTACCACCCCCTGGGCAAGCCGATCTTCACCAATATCCACGTGAACCTGGAGGCCTTCCCGCTGTACCTTGTCTCAGATGTGCCGGGGATCGAGAGCAGCCAGTACCGGGACGAGGACAGCATGTTCTTCTACCGCGCCTCCTCGTACCACAAGCCCCTATTGCTGCTGAACTTCGTGAACCTCCACGGCCTGGATCAGCGTGACCTGGCGGAGCTTTACCACCTCAATGCCGCCCAATGGGGCGAATATCCCTCCACCGGCCGCTTTGTCCAGCAGGCGTACAGCGACTATGGCGACGTGACCCACGCCTATATGGAGAGCATCAAGGAGATCTCACTGGCGGGCTGGGAGCCCTGTCCGCTGGCCGAGGGGGCACGGATCGAGCGCTTCGGCACCGGGGATGCGGTGTACTTCACGCTCCGGGCGCCGCAGGAGGCGGCACAGGAGACGGTGCGCATCGAGGGGGCGGCGGTTGGCTCGCCGGGTGAGGACCTCGTGGCCTACGACGCCGTGCGTCTCAGCCCGGTGCCGATCACCCGCGAGGCCGACGGTGGCTGCAGCCTGACGGTGACCCACGGCGAGGGCCTGCTGACGATCCTGCGTCTCAGCGGTCGGGCGCAAGTGGCGCCGTGGCTGCTTGATCGCGCGCGGCGGCACGCGCTGTACGCCGGGCGGGTCCAGGGGAAGACCAGTGAGACGCCGCAGATTCTAGGGCTGCAGGAGACGCTTGCCCGGGAGATCCCCACCGACGAGGCCGGCTGGAGCCGGCTGCTGTCCGCGGCCCACAGTCAACTGCAGCCCGCTCTGGCGAGCATCACCGGCCCGGAAGACGACCTGTTCGCCCGCAGTCAGCGTACGGAGATCAAGCAGGCCCGTCACGCCCTGGCGGAACTGGCGACGATGCTGTCCGGAGCCGAGCTCTCCCTCGACGCACCGCGGGTCGGGTTCCCGGGTGAGGAGGTCTCCTTTGCCGCCGCGGTCGGGGCGACCGGAGCCCCGACACGGCTTGTGGCTCTGGCGGCCCTGCCGGGCCGCAGTATCGTCCCCTCCCTGGAGCTCGAGAAGCAGCGGCAGGAGCAGGCGCCGGCCTCTGTGAGCCTGACGCCGGAGCGCGTGGGAGCCACGGCGGTAAGCGCCGTGTTCGCCGTGCAGTGGCCCGCCGACTGTGAGTGGCTGGTGCAGCGCCTCAGCCACGCCTTCGCCGTTCCTCCGGCGACTGTGGAGGTCAGGCAGACCGGGGCCGATCAGGTCAAGCGCAGCTTCACCGCCACGGTGCGGCGCAAGCCCGGTGTGGGGACCCTGCGCCTGCGGGCCGCCGTGGAACCGGAAGCCGACCTGGAGCCGCGCAGCGTGGAGTTGGCCGCCGACCGGACGGAAGCCGTCTTCAGCGTGGCGGTAGTGGACGATTCCCAGACGCGAGCGCTGCAGGTGAGCATCGTGGATGACGGGGGCAATGTGCTGTCCGAGGCGAGCTCGCCGGCCTATTGGGACGAGGCGCCGCTGCCGGAGCACAACGTCGCCCTGGCCGCCGCCGGCAGTCGCTGCACCACCGACTCCAGTTACAGCGGCTATGACCCCTCGCCGCTGACAGACGGCATGCCCGGCGGCGAGGGCCTCCATTGGACGAAGCAGGCGTGGGCGTCGCAGGACAGCGGCAAGCCGCACTTCGCCGAGGTGGTGTTTGATTCTCCGAGGGAGGTTTCGGCGGTGTGGGTCTACTGGTCCACCGATGGAGGAGCGCCCAAGACCTCCCAGCACTATGAGGTCCTCGGCCTGACCGAGGGGGCCCCGGTGTCGTTGGCAAAGGTGGATGGTCAGCCGGAGGCCAGCGTCTCCAAACACCAATTTGCGCCGACTCTCGTCCGGGGCATCCGTATCGAGCAGGCGGAGAAGGGCGGCCCCACGTCACGGCCGGGGATCATGTGGATCCGGGAGATCGCGGCGGTGGGGCAGTAGACGAGCGTCGCCGTCTCACCTCTGCCGGCCCGCCTAGATGCCTATATGCACCGACTTCTGCACAGATGAATCAAGTTCTGGGGTCG
>CAYRFY010000168.1:0-13204 GCA_964423635.1 uncultured Armatimonadia bacterium
TGCCGTCGCCGTTCACCCCCCTCCTCCCGTCGCCCGCGGTGTTTGCGGGCGTAAGGGAGAGGGGGGCAGGGGGGTGAGGCGGCCGTTCGCCGTTTCGCGCCACGAACCGCAGCCCGTCACCGCCCATCTCTTTCCATCCTCCCCGAACGCCGGGAGACCTCGCCATGGTATTTGGTGCACACATCTTCCTGTGGATCGACAGATGGTCCGATGCGGCACTCCCTCTCCTGGGCGCTGCCCGCGAGCTGACCCTGGACTGCCTGGAGATCGCCTGGGGCGACGAGGTGGATTTCGACCTCACCGCTACGCGCAGGGAGGCCGAGAGGGTCGGGATCGGCCTGATCCTCAGCCCGGGTGGCGTTTGGCCCATGGAGTGCGATCTGTCCCTGCCCGAGGAACAGGCGCGCAGAGCCGGGCGGGCCTGGCACCGCCGGGCGGTGGACGTGGCCGCCGAGATCGGCGCGAAGGCCTATACGGGAGCCATCTACGGCCACCCGGGAAGAGTGGAGCGGCGCAGGCCCACCGGCGACGAGCTCACCCGCTGCGCGGAGGAGTTGAACTCATTAGCCCAATACGCCGCAGGCCGCGGCCTGCCGGTAGTCCTCGAGCCCATGAGCCATTTCCGCACCCACCTAGTCAACACCCCTGCCCAACTCTCGCGGCTGCTGGACCTCGCCGACCACCCTAATCTCGCCGGTCTCCTGGACACCTACCACATGGTGACCGAGGTGCGAGATTACGCCGCAGGGGTGCGAGAGGTGGGCCGCCGGCTCTGGGGGATCCACGCCTGCGAAAACGATCGTGGTGTGCCCGGAGGCGGGCTGGTTCCGTGGGGCCCGCTGGCCGAAGCCCTCGCCGAGGTGGGCTTCGACGGCTATGTGGGTCTTGAGTCGTACAACTCCGGGCCGGGCGGCCTGGCCCAGGAGAGGGGCCTGTTCCATGACCCCTGTCCGGACGGCAACGCCTTCGTCACGCAGGGACTGGCCTTCCTGCGAGACCTCCTCGGCGCCGGATAGTGCTACGCGGAGAAGCTCCGCCGCGCCCTGCTACCCCGTATCCTGCCCCCGGGCGACCCCGGCGCTGCTCGGTCATGATCCTGTGAGCCGATGGCCGCCGCCTCCCCCTATCTGCCCAGCTCCTCCAGCACGCACAGCGCCACCACCTGGTTCCCCTCCTGGGTCAGGTGCACCCCATCCGGGGCGAACAGGCTCGGCTTGTCCGCATGCGTCCTGGTGGGCTCGTAGACATCGATGTAGTCGCAGCCCAGGTCCTCCGCCACCTTCCTGGCGATGGCGTTGAACCGCTCCAGCGTCTCCGGGCGGCCGAAGAGCGAGGCCGAGCCCCTCTGCTGAAGCAGCCTCTTTGCCATTGGCTCGGTGATCGCGAAGACGGATGAAGTCGAGGAGATCAGGGTGATCCACGCCCCCGTATCGGCGCGGATCTTCTCCACCGTCCGGCGGTAGAGGCGGTCGAAATCCGCGGGAGACACCACGCTCTCGGTGAAACCCGAGCCGCTGGTCTGCTTGCTGTCATTGTGCCCCAAGAACACGAACACCCGCGTGGGCACCGGTTCATACAGGCCGTCATAGGCCGCGAGGCGGTAGACCCTGGGCTCTCCGTTGAGCCGGTCCCAGACGCGGGTGATGTAGTCGCCCCCCACGCCGGCGTTCTTGACGCTGATATCCTCCCGGACGGTCCGCTGTAGCCAGAAGCCCACCTGATCCACATAGTTGTGGCCACGGGAGAAGTCGGTCAGGCTGTCTCCGAGAAACAGCAGGTGGGCGGGCCGCTCGGGGACCCGCGCACCTGCCGCGGCCCGCTCGAACTCGGAGTAGGTCTCCGTGGAGACCACCTCGACATATGCCGTCACGGCGCTGCCCAGCTCCGCCTGAGCCACGGTCACCGCTCTCAGACCGGGCTCGGCCGCCGTTTCGGCGGGGATGTCGAGAGTCGCCCGCCCCTCCGCGTCCAGGGCGATCTGCGACACCGACGCCTGCTCTCCCGAAGCGACCGCGACCGTCACGCCGCCGCCCGCCGGCAAAGCTCCCTGAGCCACCGCCTCGATCCGCAGCTCCGCCTGGCCCCCTGCGGGCACCATCTGATAGAGCGGCTCGACGCGGATGAACCCCTCGATCTGGCGTGTCACCAGCAGCGCCGCGTCGTCCAGCAACGCGACGGCACCCTCGCCCTCCACCTCAATCATCATCGCCACCCGCAGCACATCGGGCTCCACGGGCCCCACGCGCAGCGAGACCTGCCCCCATTCCGGGCCCAGGGCGGTGCCCGTGTCCTGCCACGTCGTACGATAGTGTGGATTGTCGCCGACCTTGGGGATGTAGAAGATAGTACCCAGCTTGAGGGTACCGGAGCCCCTGGCCCAGACGGAGAACTCGTACCCCAGGCCCGGTGAGACGGGCACGACGGTGCTGTGCACTCGCCCCCAGACGCGGCCCGCCTTCTCTGTGGCCTCGAGCGAGGCGGCACGGCTACCGTCGTGGGCCTCGGAGACCGAGCTCAGCCGTCCCGACCAATAGTCCGGATTGGTCCAGCCCGTGATGGTCCCGTCACCGGTCTGCTCGAAGCCGGGGTGGGGGAGGATGTTGTCGTCGAGCGCCGCGGGGAGCGGCAGGACAGTCGACAGCAGGCCCAGAGCGGCGAGGACGATCCATCTGCACATGGTGGCCACCGTCTCCTCCTGACAGAGCTCTCTATCTCGGCTGGGGCGCCATGAGAAGTGGCCCCGCGCCCACGGCGGATGGCCCCCCACTTCCCGGGAACGCACCTGTCTACGCCGTTGCCGTCGACCCTGTTGCCGTCGACGCCGTAGCCGTTGACTCGCGACTAGCGACTCGCCGACTCCCCTACAGCCCAAGCAGCTTCTCGGCATTCATCCAGCCGATCTTCTCATACACTTCCCGGCTGATGTGCCCCTGCTCCAGGGCTTCATTGAGAAAGTCGATGATGGGCGTCTCGTTGCGGGCGTCGGCGAAGTCGGTGCCGAAGAAGAGACGGTCCTGGAACTCAGTCATGAATCTATAGCCGAACTCCGGGTCGCGGCGGATGGCGTTCAGGCCGCTGCCGGCGGAGAGATCACCCAGGAGGTTCTCATATTGGCGGAAGAGCCGCAAAGCGGCGCCGCCTTGGAACACCTTGCCACCGGGGTAGGTGTTGCGGGTCTCTTCGGTGAGGTCGCCGCTGATCTCGGCCCAGAAGGGCTGGGAATGGGCGAGAAATCTGAGGCCTGGGAACTTGCGCAGTGCGCCTTCGAGGCCCGGCAGGCCGAGCTCGTCAACGATGCCGTAGTAGCCGAACCGTTTGGGCGCGATGTGGAAGGTGACGGACAGCTCGTTGTCCTGGGCGTGGGCAAGCAGGTTCTCCAGGCGCGGGTCGTCCCAGGGCAAGTTGCAGCAGACCTCCCCGATGCCCTTGCAGCCTCTGGCCTTGTAGTGGCGCATGAGGTACCCCAGGTCTGCATCGGGAGTGTTGAGGCACTGGCGGGGGTCGATGTTCATGAAGGGGATGATGAAGTCCGGGTAGCGCTCGGCCATTGCCAGGACTTCCTCCACCGACTGGATAAACCAGCCCACCTCGGGGTTGACGCGGGCGAAGGTGCATACCGCCCGCACCCCCCGGGGTTTGAGTTTGGCCACGATCTCCTCGGGCGTGGCATAGCGCCCGCCCCCAGGGGCATTGCGCTCGGGGAAGTCGGAGGTGCGTGCGTGCACGTGGATGTCGATGAACATGGGGTCGCCTCCGGGGGTGAGGACGCTCTCGCCCTGCGGGACCGTGGCCGTCGTCGTTCACCCCCCTCCTCCCGTCGCCCGCGGGTGTTTGCGGGCGTAAGGGAGAGGGGGGCTGGGGGGTGAGGCGGCTTGCGCCCTGCGGGACGTCAGATGTCGTCCGACCGTTCAACGGCGGCGGGCTGGAAAGCCCGCTCTACCGACGGCAGGCGCCTCTCGCCCTTGCCGTCCCTGCCACGCGCCACTGGCGTCCCCGCCGTCGCCGTTCACCCCTCTCCAAGCGCCCGCCGTTTGGGCGCGTGAAGGAGAGGCGGCGGGGGTGAGGACGCCGTTCCCCGCCGTAGCCCTCTCCTGAGCAGCCGTATCGCGAAGGAGAGGGAAAGCGGGCCCACGGCCCGCAGGGAGCGACGCCGTTGCCGTCACCGCCGTTGGCCGTTGCGCGCCACGGCCATCCCCACCCCCCACCCCGCAATCCCCACCCCCCAACTACTCCGGCCGCATCGCCGCCAGCTCCTCGAACCCGTCGGCCTTCAGGGCTGCGAAGAGCGCCTGCTCCTGCTCCTCGCTGAGCCCCGCGATCGGTGCCCGGGGGGCGCCCACCTCGTGCCCCAGCAGCTTCATCGTCGACTTGAAGGCCCCCAGGCCGCCGAACTGCAGCCAGTGGTAGATCATCTTATTGCAGCGGGCCTGCAGTTCCATCGCGGTGGCAAGATCACCGGAGAAGAACGCCTGCCGGAGCCGTAGATAGGCCCCGGGGATCATGTTGTACGTCGAGCCGATGGCCCCATGCGCGCCCATGGTCAGTGCCGGCAGGTGCAGCTCATCCGGCCCCGAGAGCATGGTCAGCTTCTCGCCGGTGAGCTCGAAGATCCAGCGCATCAAATACAGCGCCGGGTCGGTGAACTTCAGGCCCGCTAGATTGGGGATCTCGGTGAGCCGAAAGGCACTGTCTGCGGTCAGCGCTGCGCCGGTGAGATGGGGGATGTGGTAGATGAAGAAGGGCAGCTCGGTCGCCGCGCCGATGGTCTTGTAGTGCGTCAGCGTGGCCTCGAAGCCGACGGAGTAGTAGACGGGGGCGATGGTGCTGACGGCGTCGGCGCCGATCTGACCGGCGTGCCGGGCCAGGCCCACGGCCTGCTCGGTACTCATCGCTCCCACGTGGATCATTACCGCCGCCTGTCCCGCCACGGTCTTGACCGCCACCTCGGCCATGGTCTTGCGCTCGTCGTCGGTAAGATACACGCCCTCGCCGGTGCTGCCGCAGACGAAGAACCCCGTCACTCCGATCTCCATCTGTGACTCCAGGAGCCTGGCGAAGGCCGCGGTGTCGATGTTGCCCTGTGCGTCAAAAGGCGTGATGCTGGCCGAGTTGAGGCCATGCAGTGGCTCGAACATAGTGTCAGTCCTTTCCGTGGCTGTCTCGAACCGAAACCTATTCGGCGCCCCGAGGCCTTTTTCCTCCTCACCGGCTCGGAGGGCGCCGCGGTCGCTGCGCCGAATTGGACCCGAACAGCGCAATGTGAAGGGAAGATGCCCTGTGAAGGTGATCCTGATCGTCGCCGATACTCTCCGCCGCGACCACCTGGGCGCGTACGGAAATGAGTGGATCCACACGCCGAACCTGGACCGGCTCGCCACCCGGTCCGCGGTCTTCGAGCAGGCCTACATCGGCTCCTTCCCCACAGTCCCCAACCGTCGCGATACTTTTCTTGGCCTTGGCGACAAAGGCGTGCCCTTCAACCGCTGGAAGGGAGTCGACCCCGATGAGGTCACACTCTCGGAGCGTCTGACCGCCGCCGAGATCCCCTCGATGATGGTGACCGATGTGGCCAACACGGTCGTCCAGGGCCTGAACCTGTGGAAGGGCTTCACCGCCTGGACCTGCAATCGGGGCCAGGAAGGCGACCCCTGCTGGCTGGACGCCGACGTCCCTTTGGAGTTTCCCGTGCCCCCCGATCTCATCCGGTACACGCCCCGGCGTTGGCATCAGGTGCTCATCAACCGCGCGCACCGGAAGGTGGAGACCGATTGGTTCGCCCCGGGCACCTACGCCCTGGCCGTCCGGTGGCTGGAGCGCAACTACAGGCGGGACAGCTTCCTTTTGTATGTCGATACTTTCGACCCCCACGAGCCCTGGGACCCCCCGGAGTGGTACGAGAGGCTGTATGATCCGGACTACCGGGGCCGGCGCTTCGAAGCACCCACCTATGGTCTGGTGGACAAGCTCGGGCTCACAGCGGAGGAGGTCCATAACATCCGGGCCCGGTACGCGGGCGAGGTGACCATGGTCGACGCCGCCCTGGGCAGGCTCCTCGAAGCTCTGGAGCGTCTGGGTATCGACGACGAGGTGCTGCTCATCTTCACCGCCGACCACGGCACATGCTTCGACTATCCGGGAGACAACGGGATGCTGTGCAAGGCCAATCAACTGGGGGACGACGGGCGCGTCATGGCCGCCGGCGGACCGATCGTGCCGCCGGTGCACTACTATCCACACTACACGGGCGTATGTCGTATCCCGCTGATGATCCATCTCCCCGCACAGCGCGATTCTCGGAGAGTGCAGGCGATCGCGCAGCCCTGGGATCTGGCTCCCACCGTCATGGATGCCTTCGGACTGCCGGTTCCACCGGAGCTGTGGGGCCGGTCGCTGTTGCCGTTGGCCGGGGGAGAGGGGAGACCGCATCGCGAGGCGGCGGTCCTGGGCAACCCCGCCCACGCGCAGGTGATGACCCCGCAGTGGATGTACGCCACCTGGCGGGGCCACAGGGACCCGGTGCTGTACAACCTCCAGACCGACCCGGAGCAGAGGGCGAACGTGTGCGCGGACAACCCCGACGTCGTTTCCCAATTGCGAAGCCACCTGGCCGCCCATCTGGAGCGTCAAGGCATGGGGGAGATGTTAGCAGAGTACCGCTGAGAGTGGCTCCAGGCTTCGTTTGAGGTGTGTGGTTGGCGGTCTGGCGTTGCGGTGGTCGTGGTGAGGGGCAAAAGCAGGCCTAGAGGTGCGGCCGAGAAGTCTGGCCGGCCCGGTTCCTGTCATTCTGAGCGTCCATCTCGCGCAGCGAGATAGCGAAGAATCTCGTTGAATGCCAGGGGATTCCACGAGCTGCTCTTACCGGGAGCGGGCGCTCTCAGAATGACAATCTCGGCGAATGCGGGCTTTCCGCCCGCGCTTCTTTGGGGGCAAAGAGAGCGGTAGCTCAGAACGCGGACGACCCGGGCGAAGCTCTCGCCCGGGTCGTTTTGGTTGCTGTGCTGCCGGCAATCGGCAACTACACCTCGGCCTTGCCTCCGCCACCGGCGGCGAGCTGGGCCTCGGCGGCCTTCTCTTCCGCGGTCTCGCGCTTGGCGAGGATCAGGGCGATGGCGATGATGACCGCCAGGACGACGCCGCCGATCTTCAGGGCTATCGAGTCGGCCTGGGTGACGATGAGGGGCGCCACCAGCAGACCGACGGTGTTCATGACCTTGATCAGCGGGTTCAGCGCGGGCCCCGCGGTGTCCTTGAAGGGGTCACCCACGGTGTCGCCGACCACAGCGGCCTTGTGGGCATCGGAGCCCTTGCCGCCGTAGGCGCCGTCCTCGATGGCCTTCTTGGCATTATCCCACGAGCCGCCGGCGTTGCACATCAGCACGGCCATGAGCATGCCGCTGACGATGATGCCGGCCAGGAAGCCGCCCAGAGCCTGCCATCCCAGGAGTGCCCCCACGGCAACCGGAGCCAGGATGGCCAGCAGTCCGGGGGCGACCAGCTCGCGGATCGCCGCGGCAGTGCAGATGTCCACAACCTTGCCGGACTCGGGCATGACGCCCTCTTTGCCCTCCATCAGGCCCGGAATCTCGCGGAACTGGCGGCGGACCTCATTGATGATGTTGAAGGCCGCGCGGCTGACGGCACGGATGGTCATCGAACTGAACATGAACGGCATGGCGCCACCGATGAGCAGACCGATGAACACTACGGGCTGGTCGACCTCGACGTGGTATAGGTCCAGAGCCGCCGCATTGATCGACTCGGCCGCTCCGCCCTCGCCACTGAAGGCACCTGCAACCTTGGACAGGTACGAGCCGTAGAGGGACACGGCGGCGATGACCGCCGAAGCGATGGCGATACCCTTAGTCGCGGCCTTGGTGGTATTGCCGACGGCGTCGAGAAGCTCAACGTTGTCGGAATTGTCCGGGATCTTGGCCATCTCGGAGATGCCCTGGGCGTTGTCGGCAACCGGGCCGAAGGTGTCCATGGAGATGATGACACCGGTGGTGGTCAGCATGCCCAGACCGCACAGCGAGACGCCGTAGAGGATATCGACGGCCGAGGCGTCGGCGCCGAAGACCAGGATCGAGGCGTACATGGCGCCACAGATGACAAGCAGGGCGTAGACGGCGCTCTCAAGACCCTCGGAGAACCCGGCGAGGATCGTGGTGGCGCTGCCCGTCTGGGTGTTCTTGGCGATGACCTGGACGGGGCTGAACTGCGAGGCGGTATAGTACTCGGTGAGCTTGTACATCGCCACGGCCAGGATCAGACCGGAAACGGTGGCCAAGAAGAGCTTCATCCAGTTGTCCGGGTCGTTGGCGGCACTGCCCACGTACAGCCAGGAGACGAAATAGAAGCCGACCGCCGACAGGATCGCCGACCAGACGAAGCCACGGGTGATGGCCTTCAGCGGCTGCTCGTCGTCGGACTTCATGCGGGCCATCATGATGCCGAAGATCGATGTCAGAACGCCGATGGCGCGGACGATGATGGGATACATGATCCAGACCGTTGCCTTGCGCATGCCCGCTTCCGTGCCGTCGGCGTGCGCCAGAGCCAGGATCATCGAGGCCACCAGGGTGATCTCGTAAGACTCGAAGATGTCGGCCGCCATGCCGGCGCAGTCACCGACGTTGTCGCCCACGTTGTCGGCGATAACCGCCGCATTGCGCGGATCGTCCTCGGGGATGCCGGCCTCAACCTTACCCACCAGGTCGGCGCCCACGTCGGCCGCCTTGGTGTAGATGCCGCCACCCACACGCATGAACAGAGCCAGCAGACAACCACCGAAGCCGAAGCCCAGGAGGATATCGGTGGCGCGCTCCTTGAAGATCCAGAAGATGATGACCGCACCCACGAGACCCATGGTGACGGTGAACATCCCGGCCACCGCGCCCGAGTTGAAGGCCACCGCGAAAGCGTCCTTGAGGCTGGTGCGGGCGGCATGCGCGCAGCGTACGTTCCCGCGCACCGCCAACGTCATGCCCATGTAGCCGGTCACACCGGAGGCGAGACAGCCCAGCAAGAAGGCCACGCCGCGCCCGATGGCGATGTCCCAGTCACCCCAGGCGGTGAGGACCAAAACCACAAACAGCAGGACCACCAGTGAAGCGATCGTCCTGAATTGCCGGGTCAGGTAGGCCATGGCGCCTTCCTGAATCTGGCCGGCAATCTGCTTCATCTTCTCGGTGCCCTGTTCCAGCTTCGTGATGTTCGACCGCAGGCTGAGGGCGTAAATCAGCCCTATGACCGCGGCCACGAGAGTGAAGGCGATCGCCCCATTCTCGAATGCCGTCAGGTGCATTTCCACGACGTTTTCCTCCCTACGATTGCAGCGTGTATGCTCTCTGTCCAGCCCGGGACCGGACCGGCCACCGGCACAGAGTCATGCGGACACGGCAGATACCGGGCCATGCCCGGCATATTGTAGCCTAGAGGGGATTAGGGCCACAAGAAGAAGTCCGAGACGATCGCCGCCACCCCCACCGCCGCGCAGTACGCGCTGAAGTATAGCAGACTTCCGCGCTTGACGCTATTGATAACCAGGAGAATGGACAGATACCCGACGACCGCGGCCACGAGCATGGCGACACCGTAGGTCAGAGCGTTGAAACCGGCGCTCACGTCACCCTCGAGGACGTGCTTGCCCTCCAGCACCGCCCCGCCCACGATGACCGGCACGGACAGCAGGAACGCGAAGCGCGGCGCCCACTCGCGGCTGAACCCCGTGGCCAGGCCGCCGGCGATGGTCATCCCGCTGCGTGATACGCCCGGCAAGAGCGCCACGGCCTGAGCGACCCCGACAACCAGCGCCTGGCGCCATCCCGTCTGGGCCATGTCCCGAGGGCCGTTGAGCCGCGACGACAGCGCCAGCACCCCTGCCGTCACCAGCAGGCACACACCCACCATGCGGATGTCGCCGAAGGCGGTATCGACGATGTCTTCCAGCAGCAGCCCGGCGACCGCCGCCGGTATTGTCGCCAGCAGCAGATAACCCAACAGGCGCCGGAACACCGGGCGCTGCGGATCATCGCCGCCCAGCGGCAACACACTGCGGACCATTGCCCACAGGTCGGCGCGATAGTATGCCAGTACCGAGATCAAAGTGCCTACATGGATGGCGACCACGAAATCCAGCGGCGCCTGCTCCAGACCCAGCAGCATTCCGCTGAGGGCCACGTGCCCGGAACTCGAGACCGGCAGGAACTCGGTGGCTCCCTGAACGATGGCGATGATCACGGCCTGAAGTAGCGTCATTGAATGCTATCGACTACCTATTTGCTGTGGGTATCGGTCCCGAGCCTGGGGCCGCTTGGGTCGCGGTGATCGGCGATGGCAGTCACCGGGGGGCCGGTGACCTACTCGGGGGCGCTGCGCCACTCGAAGTCCTCGGGCCGCTGATTGCGCAGGCCGAAGTGGAATTCCAGGGCGTCGCAGATCCGCTGGGCGGCCTTGCCGTCCCCATAGGGGCAGCCGGCCTCCTTCATCCGCGAATACTCGGTGGCGTTGGTCAGGAGCCGTGAGACCTCGGCCACGATGTCCTCGGTCTGCGTCCCCACCAGCTTGGCCACTCCCGCCTCCACCCCCTCCGGACGCTCGGTGGTCTCCCTCACCACCACCACCGGGACCCCGATGGCCGGCGCCTCCTCCTGCACCCCGCCGGAGTCGGTGATGATAATGTCGGAGCGCACCATGAGCGGCACGAAGGTGGCATAGTCCACCGGGTCGCACAGCACGATGCGGTCCGAGCCTTCCAGTATCTCCTCGGCCGCCTTGCGAACCGTGGGGTTCTTGTGGACGGGAAACACCACCGTCAGGTCGCGGAAAGCATCCACCAGCTCTCTGACGGCCATGAAGATGCGGGTCAGCGGGACCCCCAGGTTCTCGCGCCTGTGGGCCGTGAGCAGACAGAGGCGACCGTCCAGGTCGTCGAGCCACTCCAGTGGCGTGCCTGCGAGACTCGTGCCCGCGGCCACCACCGTCTGGAGGGCGTCCACCACGGGATTGCCCGTGACGAACACCGCCTCCGGAGCCACCCCCTCGCCCAGGAGATTGTGGCGCGCCCGGGCCGTGGCGGCCAGATGAAGGTCGGCCAACTCGCCGGTCAGACGTCGGAACATTTCCTCGGGGAACGGCGAATACTTGTCTCGGGTCCGCAGCCCCGCCTCCACGTGACCCACACCGGTGCGCTCATAGTACGCCGCCAATGCCGCCGCGAAGCAGGTGCAGGTGTCGCCCTGCACCAGGACGATGTCGAAAGCACCCCGAGAGAAGACGTGCTGAAGCTCGGTGAGAGCCCGCGTCGTCACCTCCGCCAGTGTCTGCTCCGGCCGCATGATGTCCAGGTCCACGTCGGGGCGCATGTCAAAAGTGCTCAGCATCTGGTCCAGCATGTCCCGGTGCTGAGCCGTGACGATGACCTCGGGCGAGAACTTGTCCTTGCGGCGCTTGAGCTCCTGCCATACAGGAGCGAGCTTGACCGCCTCCGGTCGCGTGCCGAACACCAGAGCTATCTTGCGGGGGATCATCGCAACCACAGTCCTATCGATACCAGACAAAGGATTCCGGCCACGGCGTACACCAGCAACACCGCCTGGACGACGGTGTACCCACGGTCAAGCAGGCGGTGATGGATGTGGCCGCGGTCCCCCACCAGGGGGTTCCGGCCGCTGAGCACCCGTTTGACAATCGCGTGCGTCGAATCGCCCAGAGGGACGCCCAGGAGCAACACCGGGAGAAACACCGCCGCGGCTGTGGGCACCTTGAAAGCGCTGACGACGGCCAGCGAGGCCAACATGAACCCCAGGAACATGGCGCCCGTGTCCCCCATGAACACGCGCGCCGGAGCGAAGTTGTAGCGCAAAAAGCCCAGACAGGCCCCGGTAATGGCGCCCGCCACGATCCCCAGAGTGGGGTCCGCGAAGGTCCTCGAGAAGGTCGCCATGGCCGCGAAGGTGATGGCCGATATGGCGGCCACACCCGCCGCCAGACCGTCCAGGCCGTCCAGCCAGTTCAGCCCATTGGTGACAAACACGATCCACAGCACCGTCAGTGGCGCCGCGAGCAGACCTAACTCGATCCACGGGTCCGCCCCCAACAGCCCCCCCAAATTGCCGATCCCCTCGACCCGCACGCCCCACACATAGGCCAGCGCCGCCAGCACCAGTTGGGCGGTGAGCCGTCCCAAAGGCGGCAGGCCGCGGATGTCGTCGTGCACGTTGAGAAACACCAGCAGCCCCGTCGCGATGAGCAGACCCACCAGGGGCAGCGAAAACGCGGAGCGAAGAAGCAGGATGACGGCCACCGGCAACCAGACGCCAACGAAAATGACTACGCCACCCGCAGTCGGGGTCGGTTGCTCGTGCTGGTGGCGGTCGCGTGGGTGGTCAACGGCCCCAAGCCTGGGCGCAAGGCGCAACCACAGGGGGACCAGGGCCAGCGTCACCACCAGAGCGCAGAGAGCGGAGATGAATGTCCACATGCTACAATCGATCGTTACGGGTATCGGTCGACGACCAGGGGCACAGCTCTACCCCGGCCTCGGTGAGCATCTGGACGGACAGCGGGTCGGGGTACTGCCTCTCGTAGACGATACGAACCACGTTGGCGTTGATGAGCATCTTGGCGCACGTCACGCAGGGCTGGTTGGTGCAATAGCAGACGATGTCCTCGTCCAGCGAGACCCCATGCACCGCGGCCTGAATGATGGCATTTTGCTCGGCGTGCAGCGCTCGACAAAGCTCGATGCGCTGCCCGCTGGGGATCTGGTGCTGCTCGCGGTAGCAGCCCCCCAACTCGTCGCAATGGGCCAACCCCTGGGGGGGGCCGTTGTACCCTGTGGACAGGATCCGCCGATCCTTCACCAGCACCGCACCCACGTGTCGCCTCAGACAGGTGGAGCGCGTTGCCACCACCTGGCAAATGGCCATGAAGTAGTCGTCCCACGGGGGACGTGGCGGCAGAACGTCCCGGCCGGCCATCAGTCCCGCCTCCCGCGCGAAGCGGGAATCTGGGCCACCTGATGCCGACGCCGGACGTAGCGCTCCCCCTCGTCGGGTGAGCCGGAGACGAACTCGCGGGCGATATCGCGGGCGATCTCGATGCCGATTACCCGCCCACCCAGACACAGTACATTGGCATCATTGTGGGCGCGCGCCATCCGTGCGGTGTAGGTGTCGCCGCACAGCGCGGCCACGGCTCCCAG
>CAYRFY010000169.1:0-13156 GCA_964423635.1 uncultured Armatimonadia bacterium
AACGTTGCCTCACCCGCCCCGGCCCCGCCTCTCGGCGTCTCTCCGAGCCGCTTGTACTCGCCGGTACGACCGGCGAGACGGGAGGAGGGGGAGAACCGCATCGAAGTAACCGCTGCAGGCGTGACTGTGGCGGGATCTAGCCTCAATGCGTTCATCAACAATCTGAGTCTCCAGCCCGACTCCCGGTCGTTGGGACGGCAGTCAACGGCGTCCTCATCCCCGACCGCTCCCCCGCCTTCACAAAAACGGCGACAGCCTGCGTTCCTACAGCTTCACCGCCGTGCCCTTCTCGATGCTCCTATGCACGCCGGCGGCGATCTTCGTCGCCTCCAGACCGTCCTGGCCGCCGGGATAGGGACCCAGATCGGCAATGGACCCGCCGTCGGCCAACACGCCCAGGTTGTAGGCGAAATCGGCAATCGAATCCATCCCGTAGCCTTCCCAGATCTCGCGACCCTTCTTGTCGATCCTCTGGCGCAGGAAGCTCTTGTTGTGCGTCTCCATCCCTACACGGGAGGTCTTGCCACTCACCACGCCCGGCGCGTCGTCGGCGATGCAGGTGATGGTGCCACGGTCCTGGGAATCGCACTCCAAAAGGCCGTGGGTGCCCACGAGCCGAATGCCCTGATTGACCACGGCTTCAAACTCGTAGGGGATGATCCAGGAGGTGTCGTAGCACACCGAAGCGCCGGTATCGAACAACACCTTGGCCGAGATACTGTCCCAGGTATCCACCCCGAAGCTGCTCAAGCGCCCCTTGCAGCCGGTGGCCCAGACCTCCACAGCATTGGCCTCCAGCAAGAAGCGGGTCAGATCGTAGAAGTGGATGCCCAGGAACCAGGCCGGGGAAGAGTTCTTGGCCCAGCCGGGGAACCAGTCCTTGGGCACCTCGATGCGGTCTTCCATGTGGGCATAGCCGTATTGGATCTTGCCCAGATCGCCGGCCTCGAGCTTCTGCTTCATGGCGATGTGGTACTCATCATACCGCTTGTGGAAGTCCACCATCAGCAGGATGCCGGCCTTCTCGGCGGCGTCGATCATCTCCTGGCACCCGTCGACGGTGACGTCCAGGGGCTTTTCGCACAGCACATTGACGCCCGCTTCCGCCGCCGCCAGGACAATGTCCTTGTGGAAGGGGTCTGGAGTGACGACGGTGATGCCGTCCAGATTCTCCTTGGCCAGCATCTCCCTGTAGTCGGTGTACGGGGTGAAGTCGAACTCCTTGCCCCGCTCCTCCAGAAGGCTCTCACTAAGATCGGAGGCGGCGACGAGTTCGGCCACCCCGATGTAGCCAAGCTGCCGGAAGCAGCGCAGATGATTGATGCCGAAGGTGCCGATGCCGACGACTCCGATGCGCGGTATTGCCATTGTCAGTCCTCCCGAATAAGGCCACACGAGACGGCCGCTAGGGCCGCACCTGTGCTGGCCTGGTTCCAATATCTTCCCCGCAGCGAAGAGTGAGTCCTTCCGGTGTTTGCGGCGATGCGGCCGGGGGGACCGCCCCGCGCCGGTGATGCCCAATTGCGGGGTCTGGGGCCAGGGCCCCAGCGGGTGTGGGCAGAGCCCACGGTGTTGAGCCGTTGAGTGGCCGGTGGACCGTTGCATAGAGCATATCCTGCACCGCCGGCCGCCTTACCTCCGAGGAGTGGCTGAGCGATAGTGGTACTGGCATCTACTCCTTCCCCCACGAGTTCGATGCAGCAGGAGGTCGCTCTCTGTTGACGAAGGACGGAGTGGCGACCCACTGGTCTGAACCAGCTCTCCCCCAGTCCATTGTGATTGCGGCCGGCGGCGCCGCTGGAGGGCTGCCCCGCCGGCCGGCTGGGAAAGGAATCAGCGATGCCCGGCACTGTCAGGCGGTACTGGGTGGTCCCGGCCACCTGCGTCGCTGTTGCGCTCGTCTCCGCAGCGCTCTGGCTGCACAGCGACGCGGGGCTGCAGTGGCGCGTCAGGACAGCGGCGGGCCGAGGCGATTGGCCCCGGCTGCAGCGACTCGCGCTCGAGTGGGAGCGGCGCGGCTCAGGCGGCCTCGTCGCTCCCTGGTTGGTGTGGCGTTCGGCGCATCGCCTGCGGGACGTCCGGTTCATGTGGCCCGCGAGGGCTCGGGTGGAGTGCACGCTGAGGCCCGCCAGGGCCCCGCTCTGGCACTGGGCGCGCGCGCTCACCGACAGGTATCCGCACAGCCCGGCGGCCTGGCAACTGCGGGCGGATGCAGGCTGCCAGGTCGGCCAGTTGACCGATGGTCTGGCGGCCGCTGGGCACGCCCTGCAACTGGCGCCGCGAGACCCGTACTCCTATCTCGCTCGCGCCTGGATCCGGGAGTACAGCGGGCAGCGCTCGGAGGCCATCGCCGATGCGCGTCGGGCCATCGAGGCTGACCCTCGCTGCGCGCCGGCGTACGTTGACCTGGGCTGGCTGCACAACAACGCCGGCGACTACAGCGCCGGGGAGCGCGAGTGCCGGGAGGCCATGGACATCAACCCCCTGTGCACCACGGCGCACGTCGGGATAGGTGAAGCGCTCACAGGTCTGGGCAGATGCCGTGAGGCCGTCGGGCTGCTCAACCAGGCAATCGCCCTGGGGGCGCACAACCCGCACGTGCTCAAGAGGCTGTCCGCCGCGCACGAGGCCCTTGGCGAGCACGACCTCGCGCGAAAGGATCTGGAACAGGCCATCTCGCTGGCGCCCTGGTCCCCCTATGTCATGCTGTGGCTTGCCAGGTATGATCTCGCGCGTGCCGATTACACCCGAGCGCTGCAGACCATCGACAAGGCCCGCAAGCTGGCGCCCGGGGATGCCACCTTCTTGTACTGGCGCGCCCTGGCCCTGGAGGGCGCGGGACGCCGGCGCGAGGCCGACAAGGAATGGCAGCGCTACCTATCGATCTCGCTCGACCGGGCCACAGCGTACCTCGACCGGGGATCCGCGCGTTGCGACCAGGGGCAGTACGCGCTCGCCATCGCAGACTTCACCGCGTCGCTACGTGCACACGAGACGGCGCCCAGCTACACTGCCCGCTCCTGGGCCTACAGACGCCTTGGGAAGGGCCCGCAGGCCCTGAACGACGCCGAGGCGGCTGTGCGACTCGGCGGAGGGGCTACGGCCTACCAGGCGCGGGCGCACGCCTACCACGCCGTGGGCGATGACGCACGAGCGCTCAGCGACATGGAGCGGGCCCGCACGCTCGCGCCGGGCGATCCCACTCTGGCAGAGGATGCCTTCTGGTTCTTCGTGGCCCTTGGCAAGCGCGATGAGGCGACAGAGGCGGCCCGCACATTCATGGCGGCTATGCCCAAGACAGACGCACGGGCGCGCTCCATGCAGCAAGCTCTAGGCTCCGATGCCGGCCGTTGGGGCGAAGGTAGGGTAGGGGTGGGAGGCGGAGCTGTAGGGCGCGGGCCTGTACCGCGCCAAGGATGAACCCCCGGCCGTCCGAGCCGTACCCACAAGCCCGGCCGGCCGGAGGCGATCACGAGGTGCCGGGCGTGCCCAATTGCGGGGTCTGGGGCCAGGGCCCCAGCGCGTGTGGGCAGAGCCCACGGTGTTTAGCCGTGAGCCGTGGCATGCGCCGCCGGCCGCGTCCCAGCTCGGGCGTGTGCCGGGCGGACGGCAGCCTCCGATGTGGGTGGGGTGCCGGTCCCCCTCACCCTCCGCTCCAGCCCTATGGGCTGTCACGGAGACCTCTCCCGGGCGCCCGCTACGCGGGCTGGGAGAGGTGGGCACGGCCGGCCGCCGCACCGCCATGACGCAGGTCGTCGACGAGGACCTGCTGACGACCTCGACCGTCCCGCTCGGCGGGACCGTCGCTGGGGGGCACCGCGGCGCGGCGCCGATGGCCCTTCGGGCCCACGGCCTGGAAACGGCATCTTCTCTGGCGCGGCCTGGGGAGATCGGCGGCTTCCTCCGGGACTGCTGCGAGGAGGGGCCCGGGCTGCAGGTGGCCTCCGGCGAGCTGTGGCACAGCTACCAGGTGTGGTGCGAGAGGGAGGGTGAAAGGCCGCTGACCCGCACGGCCCTGGGCAGGCGGCTCACACAGAGGGGCTTCAGCGGCGACCGCGTTCGGCGCAACGGCGTCCTGCTGCGCATCTGGAAAGGCCTGGGGCTGAGCATCGAGTCCTCGTGCTGAGAGGGTGTGACGTGTTTGGCCGGTGACGGGATAGTGCCGGGTAGTTGGGTGAAGTTTGGCATGTACCCCCTCGTGAAAGGGAGTTTGCCCATACCGCGGTCAGGAGGCGTCACAGGCCCCAACGCGTCATAGCATCGGTAGCCGAGGTTGGGAGCAGAGAGGCCGGAGGTGAGGACGCCGTTGGCCGTTGTAGGGCGGCGACCTGTGCGCCGTCGCCGCAAACGGCGGCGCGGTACAGGCCCGCGCCCTACAGAGCGGCAGGCGTCGTTCGCCGTCGAGCCCGAACCGATCCGCAGGATCGGCGGGCGACACACAATCAGGCGGGGGCGTGAGCCCCCGTCGAGGTACCGCCACCGGACCTGAGCCCCGGAGGGGCGGTACCCCGCGCTGCGGGACGCCGGCTATTGTGTCGCCCCGCCGGGGCTCGGGGTTGCGCCGGGCCCCGGAACGGGGGCTCACGCCCCCGCCTGTTTGTGTTTGGCCCCTGACGGGGCTGGACGACAAACGGCGCAACGACAACGGCGGCGCGGTACAGGCCCGCGCCCTACAGAGCGGCAGGCGTCGTTCGCCGTCGAGCCCGAACCGATCCGCAGGATCGGCGGGCGACACACAATCAGGCGGGGGCGTGAGCCCCCGTCGAGGTACCGCCACCGGGCCTAAGCCCCGGAGGGGCGGTACCCCGCGCTGCGGGACGCCGGCTATTGTGTCGCCCCTCCGGGGCTCGGGGTTGCGCCGGGCCCCGGAACGGGGGCTCGCGCCCCCGCCTGTCTGTGTTTGGCCCCTGACGGGGCTGGACGACAGACGGCGCAACGTCAACGGCGGCGCGGTACAGGCCCGCGCCCTACAGAACGGCACCCTTCGAGAGGGCCGCCGAGCTTTTCTGTGGAAGATACCCCCGATAGGAGAGCGGAGACGACGGCTGGGCGTTCGCGCCGCGGCCGGGCTCCGCCCATGGATTGCTCTCCACCGGAAAGGTGACGCGATGGAACGCATCAAGATCGGG
This sequence comes from uncultured Armatimonadia bacterium, assembly GCA_964423635.1. Lineage (GTDB taxonomy): Bacteria > Armatimonadota > Zipacnadia > Zipacnadales > JABUFB01 > CAYRFY01. Next base: position 5,130 of record CAYRFY010000169.1, read on the forward strand.
CAGATCGGCGTCGGCCACGCCCACGCCTCGGGGATCATCGAGGCCCTGCGCAACCTGCCCGAGGTCTACGAGCTGGTAGGCGTGGTCGAGGAAGAGAGCCCCGAATGGCCGCATCCCGCTGCCTACGAGGGCCTAAAGCGGTTGACGGAGGACGAGCTGCTCGCCACCCCCGGCCTGCAGGCCGTCGCGGTGGAGACCAACAACAGAGAGCTTGTCCCCACCGCGATGCGCTGCATGGCGCGCGGGCTGCACCTGCATATGGACAAGCCCGGCGGCGAGACGATGGCGCCCTTCGCCGAGCTGGTGGCCGGGTGCAAAGCCAAGGGGCTCGCGCTCCAGCTCGGGTACATGTACCGCACCAACCCCGCGATCGGGCTGTGCTTCCGCGCGGTGCGCGAGGGCTGGCTGGGTGAGGTGTTCGAGGTCCATGCGGTCATGAGCCGCTACGACGGCGACCACTATCGCCGCTTCCTCGCCGACTACTGCGGGGGGGCGATGTACACGCTGGGCAGCCACCTTGTGGACCTCGTCGTTGCCATGCTGGGCCGGCCGCGAAACGTTGTCGCATTCCAGAAGGCCACCCGGGAGGACGGCGTCCACGACAACAGCCTCGCCGTGCTGGAGTACCCCCGGGCGACGGCCACCGTTCGCACCTGCATCTGCGAGGTGGACGGCATGAAGCATCGGCGCCTCATCGTCTGCGGGACGAAGGGCACCGCGGAGGTCTGCCCGCTGGAGCAGCCGGCGGGCCGCTATCGCGAGGACCCCCTGCACGTGCGCCTGACGCTCCTGGAGGACAACGCCGAGTACGCGGCGGGCACGCACCTTGTTAATGTGGGCGCCATGAATGGCCGTTACGAGGACCAGTTGATCGAGCTGGCCCGCGTCATCCACGGGGAGATCGACAATCCCTACCCGTACGAGCACGAGCTGCTCACGCAGGAGGCGCTGCTGGCGGCCGCGGGCTATACGCGCTGGGGAGAGTAGCCGGTCACGGCGCCACCGGCTGCACAACATACGGGGTCTGGGGCCTACGGCCCCAGCAGGGGCGGGGCAGAGCCCCGCGACGTTGCACGTCTGCCTGAGCCGTGAGATGTCCGCAATGAACGGCCCGGCGGGGAGAGAGCTCTGCGAGGGCGGCCACTCGCCGCATGGCGGCACCAAGCCGGAACCACCACAATGCCGCAGAGAGGGCAAGCAGCATGGGACTTGAGGGCAAGGTGGCTATTGTGACCGGGGGCGCCGGGCACATCGGCTCGACAACAGCCAAGAGGCTGGCTTCCGACGGCGCGACGGTGGTCGTCTGCGACATCAGCGGGCAGGCGGCCGGGGCGGTGGCCGACGGGATCGTCGCCACCGGCGGCCGGGCTGTGGCCGTTGAGACGGACGTGCGCAGCACCGCAAGCATCGAGGCCATGGTTCAGCAAGTCATGCAGCAGCAGGGCCACATCGACATCCTCGTCAACGTTGCCGGAGGCAGCGCCAGAGAACGGGCCTCCACGGTTCATGGGTCCAAGGAGGAGGTGATCCGGGAGATCATCGACATCAACCTGCTGGGCGTCATCTTCTGCTGCCGTGCCGTGATCGGGCACATGATCGCGCAGCAGAGCGGCAAGATCGTGAGTGTGGCCTCCATTCTCCCTCTCCAGGGGCATGTCGGGTGTGCCGACTACGCCGCGGCCAAGGCGGGTGTGATCGGTTTCTGCCGGACACTGGCGCTGGAAGCGGCGCCCCACAACATCAACGTCAACTGCGTCTCGCCCGGGCTGGTGCCCCGGCCGGGCACGAGCACCGAGGGCATCCCCGAGACCAACTACCTGGGGAGGATCGCCACGGCCGAGACGGTCTCCAACGTCATCGCCTTCTTGGTCTCCGAGCAGGCCGACTTTGTGGTCGGGCAAAACTACGTGGTGGACGGTGGCCGCAGCCTGGGTCTGAAGGGCAGCCGCTGAGGCGCCGCCGTCGCGGCTGCGCGAGAGGTTCGGCGAGCAGGCCCGGTGGGCTCCACCGGGATGGCGCCCGACGCTGCGGCATGCGCCGCGCGCCGGGGGGGCGGTCGGTGATAGGTGAGTGCCCGGCCGCCGGGGCCAAGACCCACACCCTCTACTGCTCCAGCCTGCAGAATATCAGGTCGTCGATGTACAGCTTCTCTTCGGGCGCGAAGCCGTCCACGATGAGGATTGGCAGGACCTGCTTCACCTCTGTCTCGCCGATCTTCTCGGGAACCGCATGGGCAATGGCCATGGCCGTCCAGCGCCCGGGCCGGGGGACGATCTTCGTCGCCGGAGAAGGCAGATTGGTGCCTTCTTCGTCGCGCAGCGTCATGGAGAGCTCCGCGGTGCCGCCGGCCGTCTGGCCCTCGGGGACGTAGACGAAGCACAGCAGAGCGTACTTGCCGGGCGCGACGGGCAGTACCTGCACCGGGCCGCCGCGTCTCATGCCATCGCAGACCACGCTGAAGCTCCCGGTGTGCGCCTGCTCGTCGGTGCGGGCCATGCTCCCTGTCCCGAACTTCACCCACCAGCTCCAGTCATCGGCCGCCTGACCCTCGCCCGCCTCGAAGGACGCGTTCTCGGTCATCGGCTCGAGCCTCTGCTCCACCAGCGCCAGCATGAGGTCGGCTTGTTCGCGCACGGCCTCGGATGGGCTGCTTTCGGCCAGCTCTCGCACCCGTTTGCGGACGGAGCCGTCCTGCCCGGCCACCCAGTCGTACAGCCCCCACAGCGACCCCGAGGCCCAGTTGTCGCCCTGGAGAAGTGGGAACCGCTCGAGGGGCAAAGGATGGGCAAGCACCGGATCTTCGGCCAGGACCTCCGTGGCCAGGTGAAGGCGTCTTTTTGCCATGTCCGCGAGCCGGGCGCTGCGGTCCAGAGCCGCCAGGGCCTCCTGCTCGCTTTGGATGTCATCCGCTGCCTCGGCGCCACCGAGGTACGCCAGGGCCGAGGCCTCGTAGTATTCAAAGCCCCGCAGGAGAAGCCCGGCCCGGGCCTTCTGCTCCTCCGTCGCCGCCAGCGCCACCGCCTGCTCCAGGTACTCCCGGCTGCGGGCGATCTCGTCCTCACCGACCTCCGCCAGGTAGCCGGGACTGTTGAAGGGCAGGTACTGGCCGCCCCTGGTAAACCAGCCAGATTGCAGTACGCGGCGGGTCCAGAAGTCCTCCCAGTGGGCATAGTAGCGGGTCAGGTACGGAGCGGCGGCCTCGCCCACACAGCGCTCGTACCACTCCTGCAGGACTTCGTCCACGTCCAGTTCGGGGTCCCACTGCAGCTTCAATGCCAGGTATAGCTTGGGGCCCTCGGCGAAGTTGGGATAGGCCTCGGCGTACATGGCCCGGACGCCGTGGGCATGGCCGTAGCGGTAGTAGTCGGCCATGTGGTGAAACCAGACCCGGGGCAGGCAATAGGGGCTGCCGTAGATGTAATCATACCAGCCTAGGGTGGGGCTTTGGGCTTCCCAGGCCTCGGTGGCGGCCTCGCCCTGTCGCCGCAGCTCCGGGTCTGCCCACTTCATGCGGTCATAGGTCATATAGGGAATCAGTCGCGGATGGACCTTCACCTTCGCCGGCGGCGCCGCCACATTGCTGTAGGCCAGACAACCGAAGAACTTGTCCGGGTGCTTCTCGAGCACCCCCTCGATCACCTGATTGGCCCAGGCGTAGTACTGGTCGGAGTAGTCCGGCATGCCCAGGAAGTTGGGCTCCTGCGGCAGCCTTGCCAGGCAGGCATCGCATTGGCAGTGCCCGCCACTGTCGTTGATCCCCAGGGAGTATGACTCCGCCGCCGGATGCTCGTCGAAGTACCGGTTGATGTTGGCGATGGCCTCGGTGACGGTGTCGGGGTTGCTGAAGCAGGGCTGCCAGTGGTGGGTGTTGCTGTCCGCGGGCAAGAACCGCTGGCCATTGTGGATCGGGAAGAACTCCGGATGGGTCTTGGTGTAGGTCTCCGGGGGGAAGAGGTGGACGAGGTTGTGGTGGAAGGAGACCCGGCCGTGCATGCGCATTCGCCGGGTCCAGGTGCTTTGCGCCGCGCCCTGCCAGCCGCTCATGAGCCTGCTGAAGAACGCCGGCTCCTGTCGCACATTCTCGCCGGCGGCCTCGATGATCGCCTGCTTGGGGATGTCCGTCCCGTGCTCGCCGGGCAAGAGCCAGCGCACCCCCACATAGCGCTCGAGAAACTCGTAGACTCCGAACTCAGTCCCCCAATCCGAGCCTCCCAGGATCCACACGGTCCTCTCGTCGGGGAAGCGGATCTCGAAGCCGTCCTTGTCCAGGTCGGTCAGGTCTGGGGCGTATGAGGACGTGACCGCTGGCGCACCGATGCAGAGGGTGGCCGCGTCACGCGGCGGCATCGTGGCCACCGGCAGTTCGGCGCCGGAGGCCTCGCGGATGCAGTCCACCAGCACTGCGGCGGCGTCCTTCACCTGCTGTGAGGCGTCGAGGGGGAGGATGACGGTGGCCGCTGGCTCCCCGTCCTGCACGAGGGTGACGGCCCCCGAGGCGGCACCGAGGGCTGCGGAAAGGGCGGCAAGTATCAGGGCCGGCGGTCGCATGACGGGCCTCCAGAGGTCCGGCCGAACAGCCGGGTGTGCCGTGAAGATGTCTTCCTGAGCGTCAATCTCGCGCAGCGAGATAGCGAAGGATCTCACGGTACCCCGGAAGATCCTTCGAGCTGCCCTCACCGGGAGCGGACGCTCTCAGAATGACATTCCCATGCGGATGTGGGCTTTTGGGCCACGCCTCCAGGATGAAGTCGCCTCTCTGCTACTTAGCACTGGTGCCCTCTTCGCCGCGGCAGTCGGGTGGGCCTGTGCAGAGACCAAACAGCAAAGATGCGACCCCGGACGAGCCTGTCGGCATGGGCAAGGCCCTTGGCCTCGCGCCTCCGGGTGCAGGGTCTTGCCGACAGGCTCGGACGCTCCTCGGACGCTTCATCCCAGTCTCACCGTCGCGATTCCGAAGGGCGGTATGGTCACCGTAAGCACACCGTCGGCGAGCCGGGCCGTCGAGCTCTCCAGCGGCTGCTCCAGCAGGTCCGTCTCGACCGCGGCCGCTTCGCTCGGCACCAGGCGCTCGGAGATCGCCACCTGTGCCCGGGTCTGTATTCCCTCGAACTCGTACAGGCGCAGGATCACCGCGTCGCCGTCCTCCGCCTGCTTGAGCCCCGAGAGCATGACGTTGTCTGAAAGCACTTCCAGCAGCGTCGCCTCCGGGGGCAAGAGGCCGCCGTGCACGGTGGTGCCCACCGGCATCAGCGGGTGGTTGAAGCCGTAGCCTGCCCGCACCGCCCGGGCGGGGTCGAAGGCGCCCACATGGGGCTGCAGGGCGAAGCGGATGTTGTGCCGGCCCAGCTCCGGCAGCGGGTCCGGGTCGTAGCTGGAGCGCAGCAGCGTCAGGCGCAGCATGTCCTCGCTGATCTGATAGCCGTACTTGCTGTCATTGAGCAGGGTGGCCCCCAGCGTCTCGTCCTGCTCTTCCAGTCCCACGCCGCTGAGGGCGGCCCAGTTCAGGGCCGGGGACTCCTCGCCATTGGCCGGGCGCTCAATGGTGCCACAGGCGGTCTCGAAGATCGCCGTGCCGGTCAGGATGTCTATTGGGAAGGCGACGCGTAGCGCCGGGACACCGGTGGCGGGGTCGCCTCGCTCCAGCCAGTTCACATCCAGGTCGAAGTCGATCCGCGGGCTGTCGGCGGCCAGGCTGATAGTCAGGCGGTACTCCGAGTCGTTGTGCTTCGCCTGGAGGATCACCGCCGCCACGTTGGGCCCCTCGGCAGCCAGATGCATCACACAGCCGGCCAGCGGCTCGACCCCGTCCACGATGGCTCCAAGCTGCCAGGCCGTCATCCCGTGTGGGGCCTCCTGCTCGCGCTGGATGACGCCCAGCACCTCGCCGTCGGGCACCAGCTCGCAGCCGCTTTGCTTGTCGATGAGACTGATGATGCCGCCGGCCTCGGAGCTGACGGTAACCTCCAGACGGTCGTTTTCCAGCACCGCCGGGTTCACAAGCTGGGCCTGCACGTAGCTGAGGCCGTAGATCGGCCTCCCGGTCTGCCCGACCTTCACGCGGCAGGACGGTGTCGGCGCCTGTCCGGGCTCGATGAGGTACGCCCGGTGCCCCATGGCCGGCACATCCGCTGCCCAGAAGGCCACCACGGTGAACTGATGCCCCCAGTAGTGGCCCCGCTCGAGGATCTGCCCCGGAGTGAGGTTCCCTGCGCTATCGCGTACTATCACACCGCCATCCGGAAGCTCCCGGTTCCACACCTTGACCCTCACCAGCTCGCTGCGTACGAAGGGTGCCGTGTTGAACACCACGAAGGGGTCGCCGCCGCACTCGCCGGCGCCAAGTGTCGACATTCCGCTCCACCAGGCCTCATTGCCCACTCCGGCACCCAGGCCCATATCCGCCGCTCCGGGGCAGGGGGTCGGGGTCAGGGCGGTGGTGTCCACGCTGCCGGCCAGCGCCCGCAGGCTCTGAGTACGAATCATTCCCGTGGTCGCCAGATTCTCCTGGAAGCCCCCCATCGCATGCTCGATGGTCTCCTTCACCCCGGAGCCGGGAAGGATGTCGTGGAACTGCAGGAACATCGACCGCCGCCAGCAGGCGAACAGCTCGTCCCGTGGGTAGGCGCGGCCACAGATGCGGCCAGCCAGCAGGGCCGCGATCTCGGTGTCCTGAAGGTCGCATTCGCCCCTGCGATTGGCGAACTTGATCCGGCTCTCGGACGTATAGCAGCCCTCGAAGACGAAGTTCAACTCGTCCCTGTGAACGGGGATCTCCAGGCCACGCTCCTGTATCTGCTTCTCCACCGAGGAGAAGAAGTCGTCGGTGGTGCCCAGCGTCACCCGTGGCCAGATGGGCCATGTGGCCATATCCTCGGCGGCCTGCAGATGCCGGCGCGTCGGCCCGCCGCCGTGGTCGCCCACGCCGTAGACCCACAGCATCGTTTTCAGGCCCGTGTGGCGCTCCAGGTCGAACAGCAGGTGCGTCATGCGCGGGGTGATCTCATTGTTGTAGCCATTGGGCGAATCGTCGAAGGCCAGCACTCGCGAGCCGTCCTTGCCCTCCCACCAGAACACCTGCGAGGTCTGGCCGGCGGACATCGAGGCCAGGCGTGGGCCGTTGCTGCGGTGGTGGTAATACCGGGTCACTCCGCCGCGCCGCAGGATTCCCGGCAGGGTCCAGCAGTGGCCGAAGGTGTCCGGCTCCCAGTCGACCTTCACCGCATCGAAGGGCAGGCCCAGCTCCTGCTGGAACCACCGGCGCGTGTACAGCAGGTGCCGGGCCAGAATCTCGCCGGAGGCCATGTTCTTGTCGCCCTCCACCCACTGCGAGGCCGTGACCTCCCAGCGGCCCTCGGCGATGCGCTGCCGGATGCGCTCCCAAAGCTCCGGAGCCAGCTCCTTCATGGCGATGTACACCGAGGCCTGGCTCTGGGAGAAGTGGAACCTCGGGAACTCGTCCATCAGCCGGTCCATGGTGGCGAAGGTGTCGTAGGTCAAAGAGACCGTCTCCGGCCAGGGCCACATCCAGTTCATGTCGATGTGTGCATGGCCGCAGCAGATGACCTCGTACTCCCGGGCGGCGGCGGAGAGCGGCGCCAGGAGAGCTTCGGCCTCCTGCGCCAGGGCGGCGGGAGAGGCTCCGCCGCTGAGACCCTCCACCACGAGCCCGGCCGCCCGGCGGATCAGGGGCTCCCATTCGGCCTGGTGCTCAGGCTGAGCGGCGGCCATCCTTGCGGCGAAGTCGATCTCGGCCTTGATGCGATCCAGCGCGGCGCGCTGCTTTGTATCGGCGACGTTGGCGGCCGCGAACAGGTTTTGCAGTTCCGAAGCGAGGCTCATAGCTAATCCTCCGAGTGGGCAGACGGCAGGGGAGCCGTCTTGTAGGCCGAGATTCGGGCTCGACGGAGTTCGGACGGCGAGACGGCAACGGCGGCGGGCCGGAAACTCAGATTATGCAGGTTCCGGGCGGGCTGCCGACTCACGTCGCCTCACCCCCCCAGCCCCGCCTCTCGGCGTCTCTCCGAGCC
>CAYRFY010000170.1:0-13113 GCA_964423635.1 uncultured Armatimonadia bacterium
TCGAGCTGCTCCCTTCGGGAGCGGACGCTCTCAGAATGACATTCCCGGCGAAGCGCAGTTTTCGGCCTCACCGCTCGGTCAGTTGGGTCGCCTACGTGCCTCGTTGTCATAGCTCGAACCGCGCAGGAAGAGTGTCGTCACGGTCTTCTGAATGTGTTAGCGCCGCATTGCGGACGCGCTTCCCCGCGGGACGTCGCCCGCCCGCGCGTATCAGACGGTGCGAAACGACTCTACCGACAGGCTCGTCGGCCCCCGTCGCGGCCCGCGGGATCGACCTTTGCAGCCCGGTTCGGGGAGTCAGACGGCTCGCCGCGGTGACCGACGGCCGAATCTTCGCCCGGCGACGCCTTTGCCCAAGGGGGTGTGCCTGTCAATGGGGACATCATCGTCGCAGCGCTCACCCGCGACCCCGGAATGGGAGCGGGTGCGAGAACTCTATGCTCTGGGCGCCCGCGACCCGTCGGAGGTGGCGCGGCGGATCGTGGCTGCGTTGTCTCCGGATGTGGTGACCCAGATGGCCGGACCGGGTGTGGCCACGTGTGTGGACACGCTGCTGCAGGCGGCGGCGGTGGGCTCGGACACAATGGCCGCTGGACTCGGGCTTCCCACGGGCCATAGCACGGCCGCCACCATTCGAGCCGTAGCGGAGCGGCGCATCGCCACCGCGGGCCAGGCCTCGAGGTTCGCCGACATCGCCCTGGACGCCCTGGGCGCCTGTGCCGTGGAGGTCCTGACGCCCTCCGAGGCCCGCAGCAACCTGCCACCGGCGGGCCCGCGCCTTCTGGGCTCCTTCATGGCCGGTGACATGGAGCGCTGCTTTCGCTACTTCGTCTCCAGGGATATCTCGGAGTTCGTTGGACTACCGGCCCTGCCGGATGTGGCGGCGGCCGAGGCGACGGTCCGCCGGATCGCCGACCGCTGCCGCGCGGTGATGTCCGCCATCGACTATGTACCCCTCGAGCCATCCCTGCCACCCTACACAGACCTCGATGGGGCGGCCGGAGAACGCCGCGTGCAGCAACTGCTTTTCCCCCTGGAGCGCATGGTTCACACCGGCCTGGAGGCCATCGCCACCGGGCCTTCGGAGCGTCCCTGACAACGACGACGGCCTGCCCTTCCAGGGGGCCACACGACCCGGTATGACTGGACGAACGCCTCCGCCCCAGAGCGCGCCGCCGGGAGGTGATCGCCGGAGGGAGCATGCAGTGGTCTTGCGTTACGTGGTCTCACACGGGACTGGTGAGTGTGCGGGCCCCGCCGCCCCGGGCCGGGACAATGGCGCCCGTGTGCTTGACTGGACCTCTGAGCGGAAAAACGCGATCTGCGATGTCCGGCGGCTGCGGGCGCCGGCGGGCGACCGTTGGACGCCGCAGGTCGAAGACCTGCTGTCGGTCGCCACCGCCGTCTACCTGGCCGACATCGCCTCACCCCGTGGCGAGTTGGAAGACTGGGTCCGCCAGGTGCACATCACGGTGCCCGTCCACGATCCGGAACGATGGACCGAGCAAGTGCCCCTGCTCGCCCACCTGCTGTACACCCTCACCAGAGACAGCATCGCTTTGGAGTTCACACGCCGTTCTCTGCCCCTCCGGCCGGTACCCGCCGCTCGGGCCCGTGACGCCGACTGCGTCTGCCTGCTCTCCGGTGGCCTGGATTCCTTCTCCGGGGCCGTCATGGCCGTCAGTACGGGGCGCCGGCCCCTGCTGCTGAGCCACCTGTCCGGCAATCCCACCACCGAGGTGGCTCAGAGGGATGTGGCCGCCGCAGTGGAGCGCCTCACTCCCGGCGCCGCGACCTGGCTCCCGGTCAGGGTTGCGCCGCACGGCGCCTCGCGGGAGGGTAGCGACTTCCCGCCTCCCGACCTGCGCGAGCCCTCGCGCCGAGCGCGTTCGTTCCTGTTCGTGGCCCTGGGAGCCATCGCCGCCGCCGCCATCGACGCCTCCGAGGTCCTGCTGTGCGAAAACGGCTTTCTGAGCGTCGCACTGCCTCTCACTCCTGCCCGCAGCGGAGGACTGTCCACACGCAGCACCCACCCGCTCTTCCTGGCTCTGTGCAACGAGCTGCTCCCACGGATCGGGGTGGAAGCGCAGGTGGTCAACCCGCTGATCCACCAGACCAAGGGCGAGGTACTGCGCACCTGCCTGCGGTCCGTCATCGAGCCGGCCACCGTGATGCGGAGCGTATCGTGTTGGGCCGCGGGACGTCAGAACCGCCAGTGTGGCGGCTGTGTGCCCTGTATCCTCCGCCGCGTGGCCATGCTCGCGGCAGGATACCCTGACGAGGCCTACATGATCGACCTGCTCGCCGAGCCCGGCCGCTACAAGAGCACCGAGGCCTACCGAAACCTGGTGGACTTCCTCGCTCAGGCCGGGGACTTCGCGGATATGACGGATGTTGAGCTGCTCCGTAACTACCCGCAGTTGCTGGACCTGGAAACAGCCACAGTCAATGTCTCCGACGCCGTGGGGATGCTGCGTCGCCACGCCGCCGAAGTCTTGGCGGTACTGCAGAGCCACTTCCCGGCCTCTGCCGATCTTCTCGGCCACGCGCATAAGTAAAGCCGAGGCCGACGCCTCCGGCGTCCGGCCGCTCCAAAAAACGAGGTGCCAAATGACGTTGCCCAAAGCCGCGGTTCTCTGCGCGCTACTTGCCCTGTGCACGACCGCACTGCCCCAGACCCCGCCCCTGGTCACCCTGCCCCGGACCCTCCGGGTGCCGGCCATCGACGGTGTCATCACTCCCGGGGAATGGGAGAACGCCACGGTGGCCGGAGGCTTTGTGCACATCGCCACCGGGCATCCGGCGGTCGCCGAGGTCCAGGTCCGGGCCTGCTATGATGCCCGGGCTCTGTACTGCCTGTACGAGTGCCGGGGGGAAGATGTTGGGGCTTTGGTCGGTGAGCTCCGCCCGCGGGATGCCGAGATCTGGGTGGACTCCCTGGTCGAGCTGTTCGTCGCTCCGCAAGAGGATCGGCCCGAGACCTACTGGCACTTCATGGTCAACCATGCCGGCGCCATCGCCGATGAGCTTTGCCGTCGCGGACGCCGCGAGCTGACCGCGAACCCCGAGTGGGAGGCGGCCGTCGGCAGAGGCACCGAGAGCTGGTGGGTAGAAGTGGCCGTACCCTGGAGCAGTCTGGGACTCAGAGATGTGGCGGCGGGCCACCGGCTGGGCATCAACTTCGCGCGCAACGCCGCCTCCGTGGGCGAGCTGTCCTCGTGGGCGCATCTGAAGGGCACCTTCCACGCTCCCGAGCTGTTCGGGACCGCCGTGTTGGGTGAGACCTGGCCGGCGGTACGTTCCGTGAAGCTGCCCGGTCGACGGACGGGACCCGCCACGGTGTCTGCTCTGGTCCTCAGCGGCAGGCGTGGCGGGCGTCTCAATGCCCTCATCCGCTCCGAGACCGCTCCCCGAGTCCGACGCCTCTCGCGGGCCCTGCTTCCCGATCCGGGGCAGGAGTTGTGGCAGCGGGCGGAGATGGACCTCCTCATCGAGCCGGGCACCGAGAGCATCGAGGTCTGTGTCTGCGACCCTCGGGGTCGGCCGCTGTGGCGGCAGTCGGCGCTGTTGCAGCTTCCCCCGGTGCTGCGCCGCGCCGAAACGCTCTCCCGCGAGTTGGAGCGCCTGGCGCGCCGGACGGCAGGGACGCCCCTGAGCGCCGACCTGCCGGACCTGCACAGGGCGTTGGTGGCTCTGAGGGAGCGGGCCGCCGAGCCCGCTGGAAGTGGCGACCTCGTGCAGATTGCCGAGGCTCTCGACGCCGTGGAGCGCCGGGTGCGCGACCTGTCGTTGCTTTGGGCCTCTGCGGAGCCTGCTGAAGGCGAGGTGCCCTGCCTCTACGTGGCCAACCCCTGCGTGACGCAGAAGGTTCAGCCGGGCACGGTGGACGCGGGTCCGCCGGCGAAAGAGCTGCACATCGCCATGGCCCGGGGGGAGTCGGAGCCGGTCCAGCTCGTGCTGTGTCCGGTGTTGGGCAACCTCGGCGGGGCGGTGGTCACCGCCGGCGATCTCACCGGCCCGGCGGGTGCCACGATTCCCGCTGGGCGTGTGACGGTCAATCCCCTGGGCTTCGTGCGCTGCGACAAGGTCACCCCGGGGGCCGCGCTCAAGGGCTGGGTGCCCGATGTGCTCCTGCCTAATCGGCCGCTGGATGTGGCGGTGGGCAAGCGCAGGCCGGTGTTCATCACGGTGCGTACTACCGAGCAGGATGTGGCGGGCCTGTACACCGGCCTGGTGCGGGTCGAAGGCACCACGGCCGGCGGCAGGCAGGTGCTCGAGTTGCCCCTGAGCGTGCGGGTCTACGACGTGGCACTCCCGGTCAAGTCGCCGCTGCGCACCGCCTTCGTCCTGTGGGGCAACTACCGGTCCTTCGGGGAGGGCACCGACCCCGAGAGCTACCTGGAGGCCTACATCCGCTACAGCAAGCTGATGCTCGAGCACCGCATCAGCCCGATCACCATGTGGCCGCCGGAGAGGGGGGCCGATGGTGATTGGGACTTCGGCAAGATGGACGGGCTTTTGCAGGCGCTGGTGCCCCTGGGACTGACGACACTCAACATCGGGGGCAACGGTAGCGTGGCCGCCGGCCGAGACGTGGACTTCGCCCGGGCGATGGCGGAGCACCTCAAGGCGGCCGGCCATTGGGATCTGCATTACGTCTACGGCCATGATGAGGCCCCCACCGGCGCCCTGGAAGACCTCAAGGCCAACTACTCGGCGCTGGTGCAGGCGGTCCCGGACCTCAAGATCATGCAGACCGGCTGGAACCCGCACCCCGACCTCAAGGGCTTGGTGCGCATCTGGTGCCCGCTCACAGCACACGTGAACCTGCCCTCGGTGCGCCGGGCACAGAGCGAGGGCGAGGAGGTGTGGTGGTACGTGTGTTGCGGTCCCACGGCGCCGTATGCTAACCTGTTCGTGGACTATCCGGGCATCGATCACCGCATCCTGGGCTGGATGACATTCAGCCGGGGCATTGAGGGGTTCCTGTACTGGGGTGTGGACGTGTGGACGGGCAACTCGGGGGCGGCGGAGCAGTACGATGCGCAGGACTATGCCAACTGGAACCCCAACTCCTTCGCCGAGATCAACGGGGACGGCTACCTCCTGTACCCGGCCGCCGGTGGTGGCGGACTGCCTTCGCTGCGCCTTGCGCTGCTCAGAGATGGCTTCGAGGACCACGATCTGTTCGTCCGGCTGCGTCAGATGACCGCGGGTCATCCCGAGGCGGCCGCGGACGTCGAGCGTCTCCTGGACTTTTCCGGCGATCTCATCGGCGGCCTCACCGACTACACGCAGGACGGCCGCGACCTTCTGGAGCGTCGCGAGCAGGTGCTGCAGATGGCCGAGAACCTGAGCCGTGTGCCGTAGGTGGCCGCCGGTCGTCATTGCCGGCGATGGACCCGGCGCGCAGCCGTGACGCACGCCCGGCCCAACCGTTTTGCCGGTGACGAGACCCTCCGTGGCCGCGGGCCGCGCACGGCGCCTGGCGGTCCGGTCTTGCTTGTGCCTCCCGCCCTGCAGCGCCGGCCCCCGGTGGCGTTGGCCACACCAATTCGCCGGAAGAAGTGACCCCACATGATGATTGCCATGCGGGCGGACGCCACGCCCCAGCAGATACAGGCCGTGCTTGCACGCATTCAGGCCGAAGGCCTGACCCCCGTCAGCCTCCCCGGAGGCGAGCGCACCGCCATCGGCATTCGCAGCGCCATCCCCGTCGAGCTGCGCGAGCCGCTCTGTGCCGCGCTGGCCGTCATGCCCGGCGTCGACCACGTTACCCACATCAGCCGGCCCTACAAGCTGGCATCCCGAGAGTTCTACGCCGAAGACTCGGTGTTCTCGGTGGGCGAGGTGACTTTCGGCACCGACGAGATCATCGTCATGGCCGGGCCCTGCGCCATCGAGAGTGAGGCCCAGTTGCGGGCCGCCGCTCGAGGCGTCAAGAACGCGGGAGCCCGAGTCCTGCGCGGCGGCGCCTTCAAGCCCCGCACCAGCCCCTACGCCTTCCAGGGCCTGGGGCGCGAGGGCCTGGAGATGCTGCGACAGGTGGCTTCCGACGAGGGACTGCTCACGGTGACCGAGGTCGTGGACACGGCGGAGGTGGAGGTGGTCGTGGGCTGCACCGACATCATCCAGATCGGCGCCCGCAACATGCAGAACTTCCCATTACTCATCGCGGTGGGGGAGACGAAGTGTCCGGTGCTGCTCAAGCGTGGACCGGGTGCCTCCATTGACGAGTGGCTGCTATCCGCCGAGTATTGCCTCAGTCGCGGGGCCAACCGGATCATCCTGTGCGAGCGCGGTGTACACCCCCTGGATCGGGGTTACACCCGCAATACCCTGGATATCTCCGCCATTCCCGTGGTCAAGGAGATCTCCCACCTGCCTCTGGCCATCGACCCCAGCCACGCCACGGGCAACGCGCGGTACGTCCCGGCGCTTTCAAGGGCGGCGGTGGCCGCGGGCACCGATGCCCTGCTCATCGAGGTGCACCCGGACCCGGTCTGCGCCCTGTGCGACGGGCCCCAGTCTCTGACCTGCGAGGCTTTCGCCGATCTGATGGGGGACCTGCGCACCATCGCCTCGGCGGTCGGGCGCAGGATGGGGTGAACCGCGTCCCGGCGGCCTTGGCCGGGACGCGATCCGGAGATTCCCCCCTGCTCTTGCCCACTACGGGTAGAAGAGCCCCATCGCCTCGCGCACGGCTTCGCAGCTCGACGCCGCCCCGTACACCTCGTCCGTGGCCCCGGTGGTCTTGGCCCACAGGTGGTACGCGCTGAGAGCTTCGAAGGACGCGTTGAGGGCACCCAGCATGGGCAGATAGCCGCTCATGTCTGTCCGCACGTTTTCCACCAGTCCCCACGGCCCGAACAGGCCTTCCCGCTGCATCTGGGCCAGCACGCGGTACAGCTCGGCGGGATCATCACGCAGAGCGCCGGAGAGCAGCATGTAGTGGGGGGCCAAGATCCCCGGCTCCGGTGCCTCATAGGCGCCGTTGGCGACGTAGCCGATGCCGTCGGGGCCTTCCGAGGCCGAGTAGCCATAGACCCCGAGCCCGGCGGCCTCCGATTCCCCGGGGACTGCCGCCCTTTGCTCCGCCAATAGCTCCTTACGATAGGTCAGCCAGTTCACCTCGGTCAGGGCATCGGGCCTGTCCTGGTTGAAGTCGTCGTAAAACAGCGACTGAATCTCGGGGATGAAGCCACAGCCTCGGAAGACGCGGCCGGTCTTGTCCATCTTCAGCGACTCGGCGGGCTCCCCGGCCATGCGCGCCAGAAGCAGTACCAGGGCCGTCTCACCGCCCCAGTCATGCCAGGCGCTCTCCAGCGGGGTCTTCCCGTCGTTCCTGACCCCATGCAGGATGAACCCCTCGGCGTCGCGCAGTCCGGCGAAGTCGATCGCCTCGATCTCCTCCAGAAGCTGCGCGGCCAGCTCGGTCTCTTGAAGCATGGTGGCCGCGAGCAGCATGGAGTGGCACCACAATGCTGTGTCCACCGAACTGTATTCCACGCCGCCATCCGGGTCGTCGGAGCGGATGATCTCGAAGCGCGTGGCATCTTCGGGGATCTGGACGAAATGCGGCAACAGGCCACGGGCGCGGGGGATCTCCGATACCGTCTGGTGGACGCCGCGCAGTGTCTCACGGGCGAAGCTCTCCTGCACCATGCCCATCTTCCAGGCCGCGCAGGTCGCCAGAGCAAACATGCCGGTGGTCGGCACACAGGCCATGTGCCGGGCGGGGAAATGTGCCCGGTCAGACACGATCTGCAGGTCCGTGTCGTAGCACAGAGCCAGCTTGGCATACGAGGAGGCAAACACCTGCTGCTCGAAGGGGAGGTCCGGGAGCTCGATGAGCAGGCCGACGGAGTCCACCACGACACTTGAGCCGGCTTCCGCCACCCAGCTCAACAGCTTCACGCGGGATAGCCGGGCGGGGTCAACCTCGCAGGTGATGTCGCGGTAGTCCTCTTCGTCGTTGAGGGTGAAGGCGTCCTGCCACAGGACTTGCTCGACGGGTTCCCGGGCTGACTTGAGCTCGAGCTTGAAGGTGCCCTTGCCCTTGACCCTGGCGGTGACGCCGAGGCAGCGGGGCTGAAAGGCGGGCTCGATGAAGTACGGATAGCAGCGGGACATGTCCAGGGAGCGGTCGGTGTCCACGGCCCGGGCCCGCAGGGAGTGCCACATGCCGCGCCATTCGGCCAGCCGTCGCTGGCCTCCGGCCACCACCTCATGCGGCCGCCAACTCACCTGGCGGGCGTCGGGCATCGGCCCATAGTCCGAACCCACGTGGGTGTAGTACCTGAAGGGGTTGATGTCCGCACCCTCCGAACTCTGCTTCTCCTCGAAGGTCAGGAAGTAATCCTGCACCGGCTGAACCACCCGACGGTCGGGCGTCTCCGCTGCGGGCGGTGGCGTCTGCTGCGCGACGGCCTCCCCGGACCTCGTGCCCACTCCGGACCGACTGCAGCCACAGACCATCGCCAGCAAGACCACTCCCACCAGCTTGGAGCGCAGTTCTGTGGTGGATCGACCTCCGGCCGGTTCAATCGACACTTCACTCACCTCTGAACTCTCTCCCCATCCTCCCTGGGCCGGTCCCGCCGCCGCGCACGAGTCGATCTGGAGAGTATAGACAGGCCTGGCAGCGTGGCCGTCCCGGGTCGATAGTGAGAGTGTGATAATACTCTCCTTTCATGTTACGCAAAAAAACCAATAGCGTCAATAAGTCTTGTTTTGATGGCTTCAAGCCGTAAATGTGTCGGCCACGCTCTCCTACGCCAGTCCCGCCTCCACCGCGGCCTCTCTGGGACCGGCGCCGTCGTGGACGACGCGCCTGAGTGCCGCCAGGAACGCCGCCGGGTCTTCGGCCTGGATCACGTTGCGGCCGAACACCACTCCTCTGGCTCCGGCCTGGACGGCATCATGAGCCAACTGCAGGGCATCCACCTCATTGGGGAGCTTCTCGGCGCCCAGTGCCAGCACAGGAACGGGGGTGGATTGCACGACCTCGGCGAACCGCGGCCCGGTATAGAAGGTCTTGATCGCGTCGGCCCCCAGCTCGGTGATGATGCGGCATGCCGTGTACACGGTGGCGTGCAGCTTCTCCTGAGAGAGACGCTCGGGTGCGGCGGGGTAGAACTCGCCGATCAGGGGGATCCCGCACTTGCGTTTGGCGGACGCCAGCTTTGAAAACAGCTCCACGTTGGCGGCGTCACGGGCCTCGTCTTCGCCTGTGAGGGTCAGGGACGCCAGGCACACGTCGGCTCCCAGTGCCAGCGCCTCCTCCGGGCCGATGACCCCCACGGTGGCCGCCTGGTGGTACCCCCACTGGCCGCAGTAGACGGTGCTCCAGTTGAGCCTGACAATGGCCACCGGGGCGCCCCGGTGGTCGAACGCCGCGGCGCAATGGGCCATCATCCCTGGAGAGAGGAGAATGCCGTCGGCGGCCTCGGCATTGTCGATGACGTCGGGCAGGTCGATGATTCCGGGGGTCGGGCCGAAGAACTCACCGTGATCCACGGCCACGATCACCGCCCGCCCGCTGTGGCAAAACAGCCTGTTGAGCCTGAGCCAGTGGCCGGTCATATCTGCACTCCCATTAGGTGTGGTTCCCGCGACACGCGGAGCGTCGAATGCTTCCTGATGACGTTCCCCGGAGCACCCCCGTGCTCCTGCCCGAAGCTCCGGTACGGTCTCCTCCCGGAAGGGTACCGCCGGGCAACGGCGAACTTCAGTAACCATGCATCTAATCATTGCATACCCCACAGCGCCGGGGCATCCCTTGCGTCAATGGGGGCCTCCTGCGGCCCTGCCTCCCTGGCCCTGTTGCGACGCGGAGCCGGCCCGAAGCCGCGGAGTGCCGTGGAGAGCGTGGCTACCCTCTGTTGCCACGGCCCCGGTCCATCAATCTCCGGAGGTCGCCGCCGATGTCCCTGAACGGAAGACCCAACGTTGTCTTATTCCTCAGCGACCAGTGGCGCGCAAAGGACACCGGCTATTGGGGCAATGAGGTGGTGCGCACTCCCTCCATCGACGCCCTGGCCCGTGAGGGGGCCGGCTTCCGCCGCTGCTTCGTGCAGAACCCCGTGAGCACGCCCAGTCGCGTCTCCATGGCCACGGGCTGGTACTGCCACGTCAACGGCCATCGCACCATGCATCACATGCTCCGCCGTCACGAGCCCAACATACTCCGTCTGTTCAAGGAGGCGGGCTACTACGTCTGGTGGGGCGGCAAGAACGACATGCTCAGCGAGGACGTGGTGCCCGATTCGTGCGACGCCCGGGTCCACGGCAGCGGGGGCAAGGCCGCCGTGGTCCAAAACCCCTGGCAGCCCGAGGATCGCCTCTTCCACACCTTCCTGTGGGGCGAGGTACCCGAGAACTTCGGGCCCTCCCTGGCGGACGACGACGTTGCACAGCAGGCCGCCGAGTTCGTCGAGGCTCCGGCGCGTGAGCCGTTCTTGCTCCTTGTGAACCAGAGCTACCCCCATCCGCCCTACGCGGTGAGCGAGCCGTACTACTCCATGTACGATCGCTCGGCGGTGCCGGCCCCCATCGCGCCTCCTGAGGGCTTCGCCGGCAAGCCCGCCATCGTCAGGGCGGTGCACGAGCGCATGAGGATGGATCAGATCACGGATGAAGAGCTGCGGGAGATCGTCGCCGTCTACTATGGGATGGTGAGCAAGACCGACCGCAACCTGGGGTGGCTGATGGAGGCTCTGGGCCGCAGCGGCCAATCAGATCGCACCATCCTGGTGGCCACTTCGGACCATGGTGACTACGCAGGCGATTACCTGCTGACGGAGAAGATGCAGAACTGCTTCGAGGACGTGCTGACCAACGTCCCCTTCGCGATGCGCGTCCCCGGGTGTGCCCCGCTGCCCCGGGCCTCGGAAGCGCTCATCGAGATGGTCGACCTGCTGCCCACCCTGTGCGAGGCCTGTGGGGTGAAGCCCGGACACACCCATTTCGGCCGCTCTCTGCTGCCCCTGCTTCGAGGCGAGACCGAAAAGCTGCGCCGGTACGTCTTCTCCGAGGGCGGCGCCCTTGCCGATGAGCCTCATACCCACGAGACCGCGCGCCCGCGTTCGGACATCTACTGGTCGCGCCCGGACCTGCAGGCCACTCAGCCCCGGACGCACGGGAAGGCGGTCATGATCCGTTCCCGTGACTTCAAGTACGTACGCCGCATGTACGACACCGATGAGCTGTACGACCTGCGGTCCGATCCCGATGAGGTGCACAACCTCATCGACGATCCTGAGCAGGCTGAGGTTGTCTCCGAGATGACCGCCGCCATGGCCGACTGGTTCATCGCCACCGGCGACCAGGTTCCGCTGCGTTGGGACCTGCGCAGCCCACACGAGAAGCATCCAAAGTGGTCTCAGGACGCGGCCGCCCACGGATTTGTGAAAGACGCCGACCCGACGGCGGACTGAGGTCCGGGCTCCGCGGCCCTTGCCACAGCGGCGGCCGCTCCCACCGCGGGCATCGATCGTAGCCCCGGCACAGAGACCCAGAAGTGCGGCCGAGAGGTTCACATGCGCATGGAAGTGTCATTCTGAAAGCGTCCGCTCCCGGTAAGAGCAGCTCGAACAATCTCCTGGGGCATAGCGAGATCCTTCGCTATCTCGCTGCGCGAGATTGACGCTCAGGATGACACTCTCTGCGAAGCCGGGCTTTTCTGCCGGACCTATAGACCCTCGCACGGAGGTTGGCCGCCGGGTCAGACGCCGCCGGAGGGTCCTTTCACACCCGACGCTATCCCAAGCGACGGCATTGCCGGGCCGCGTATCTTGCCGGCCTGAGCCCGCTGTGCACCCGAGGAGTGACCCTATGTTCGTTCGTCAGTTCTTCGTCAAAGGCATCTCTCACAGTTCGTACCTCCTGGGGGGGGCGCACGCCTGTGCCATCATCGATCCCCAGCGAGACGTCGCGGTCTACCTGCAGGCCGCCGAGGAGATGGGGCTGTCCATCACCCACGTCCTGCAGACCCACCTGCACGCGGACTTCATCTCCGGGCACCTGGACCTGGCCGAGACCACCGGGGCTACGATCTACGCCCCGGCCTCGGCGGAGTGCCGGTTCCCGCACACCGGACTCACCGAGGGCGACACCGTCGAGTTCGAGCACCTCAAGCTCTCCGTTCTCGAGACACCGGGACACACTCCGGAGCACGTATCGTATGTGGCCACGGATACCGGACGCGGTGAAGGCCCCGTATCGGTGTTCTGTGGCGACACGCTGTTCGTGGGCGATGTGGGACGGCCCGACCTGTTCCCCGGCCGGGCACAGGAGCTGGCCTCGGCGCTCTACGACAGCCTGCACCACAAGCTCCTGAAGCTCCCCGACCATGTGGAGGTGTATCCCGCCCACGGGGCCGGCTCGCTGTGCGGGCGGGCCATGGCGGCCAAGCGCACCAGCACCATCGGCTACGAGAGGCTGCACAACCCCGCTCTGCAGATTGCCGATCTTGCGTCCTTCGTCGACTCTCTGACCACCAACATGCCCGCCGCGCCCGATCACTTCTCCCGCTGCAGCGCCGAGAATGGCGCCGGGCCGGCGTTGGTCCGCGACCTGCCCGTGCCTCGCCCTCTTCCCCCGCAGGAGTTCTCGGCTCTGGCCCGGTCGGCCGACAGTATCGTGCTCGACACCCGTGAGTACGACGCCTTCGGCGGAGCCCATGTACCGGGAGCGTTCAACATCAGCGCTGCGGGCAACTTCGCCACCTTCGCCGGCTGGCTGCTTCCCGTGGGGCGAGACATCCTGCTGGTCTCCAACGAGCCACGCCGTGATGCGCAGTGGCTGACGGTGGGGTACCTCGAGGGCGGCATGTTCGCCTACGGCATGACCGGCCTGCCCATTCAGCACGTCACCCAGGTCTCCGCCCGAGCGCTGCACGAGCAGATCACCGCGGGCGAGCCCATGGCCCTGGTGGATGTGCGCTCTCCCGAGGAGTACTCACGCTACCATATCAAGGGTTCGGTGAACATCCCTCTGGCCGATGTGCGCACCCGTTACGGTGAGCTGGATCCGAACCTGCCGACGGCCGTCATCTGTGGCTCCGGGCAAAGGTCCAGCAAAGACGCCCCGACCCGGGTTGATTTCAAGTCG
>CAYRFY010000171.1:0-13055 GCA_964423635.1 uncultured Armatimonadia bacterium
TCGCCGATACGACCGGCGAGACGGGAGGAGGGGGGAGAACGGCCTTGGCGCCGGCGTTTTGGGCGCGCTTGCGGCCAAATGTGGCTCCGGTGCGCCCATGCATAATGTGAGTTTCAGGTGGGGGCTGGTCGTTACCGGGGCGGTCTCCGACGCGACCGGGTCTGGGGCGGTATCCTGAAGCCGGAGTGTCGGTCAGAAGCGTGGGCCGGGACCGTCCGAGCCTGTCGGCTCAGTCGATTGCCACGCCTACGTGCCGCGTTGCCATGGCCTCAAACGCGTAGGAAGAGTGCCGTCAACGTTCCGCCGGCCCTCAGCCCTCCGACCATTCGGCCTCCCTCTCCACGTCGTCGTCCACCCACACCATGCCCGGCTTGCGGCCGGGCACCCGGTAGGGCTTTCCGGCACGGTACAGCGCGCAGTCCCTGGGACCGTAGCAGTGAGTCTCGAATCGCCACTTCTTCCTCGACGGCTCCCACTGGTCGATGATGATCTCGGTCGGCATGGCAAGGCCGAAGGGGCACCGCCGGCAGTGCTTCTCATAAGTGGCCTTGTTCAGCCTGCGATGGCCACGGGCACGGTACTCCTCCAGCGGCGGGGCGAGGCCACCGTCGGGGTTCGCCGGAACGTCCTGCTCGGAAGGGCCCCGCTCCATCACCCGAAGCCCGCTTGTCTTGTGGTGCGTCGCCCACTCAGTCCGTGGATCTGCGACCTTCACCACCATGCCCTCGGCCCGGTCGCCGATGCGGAACCGATGGCTCTCGTGGGCCCTGGGAGCGACGGCGATCCGCAGCTCATCCACGGGCTCGGCATCAAGCGTCCCGTCGAGGAGCAGGACATACCCGAGATACGAGTGGCTGATCTGGTCGAAAGACCGCAGCAGGCGGATGTGGGCCTTGACCGCGACGATGGTCCCCGAAAAGTGCTGCTGTGTCTGTTGCTCCGCCACGATGCGTGTCGCTCCCTGGGCCAGGGCGAAGAACCGGTCCGGCACCCACTCGCCCTCATCTCACTCCTCGTCCCAATCCCGATACTGGGGCGGGCTCTCCCCGACGCGGGCGATGACTCTCGGGTACCTGGCACCGGGCTCTGCCTCGCCGATGGAGAGGACGGTGATCCGGTGTATCCAGTCGTCGCCGAAGTCGTACCAATACCAGAACACCTGCCCCGGCTGCAGCCCGAGCTTGCCCATGCGGGTGCGCTCCATACTGCCCACCGGTACGGGTTCATTATTGAAGGCTATCTCATCGGGGTCGTCGTAGATGAACTGCAGGACATAGTGGTCGCCGTCCCTGTCGAGAATGCCGTTGCCCATATTGAACAGGCTCAGGTGGCAGTTGTCCCAGCGACCGAAGGCCTCGAAGATGGTCCGGTGGAGCTGGTTCAGGGTCTGGTCGGCCCGGATCTCGATGGTGCGGGAGAGCACCGGGTTCGACCTGAGGAACCTCTTGGTCATCGACCCCTTCGTAATGGTGACCTCGAGGGTGTACAGGGTCGTGCGTCTCATGGGCATTCGTCCTCTCCCAGGAGTGCCC
Organism: uncultured Armatimonadia bacterium; assembly: GCA_964423635.1. Classification (GTDB taxonomy): domain Bacteria; phylum Armatimonadota; class Zipacnadia; order Zipacnadales; family JABUFB01; genus CAYRFY01. Next base: position 1,533 of record CAYRFY010000171.1, read on the forward strand.
CCAGTGGACGCAGGACGTCGGGCTCTTCGCTCACGAATAACCCCACCACCTCGCCGCTCAGCCCCAGCTTGACCCGGTCAGCGGCGGCCAGCCACGCCCGGTACATCCCCGACAGCCACAGGAGTCTGTCCATCTCCCGAATCGTGCAGTCCAGGCCCGATGCTTCGCGCAGGGCGTGCACGTGCTCGGCGAAGTCGCGGTACGCGGTGGTCTGCCATCGGATGCGGCCGAAGTGGTGGGTGATGGCCCTGATGGCCCAGGTGTCGTAGATGGGCAGCGAGTCGTGCAGGAACCAGTGGGCGAACTTCGAGGCGAAGCTCCAATGCCATCGGGTTTTGCCCCCGACCTCAATGGGAGCCATGGCCTCCACGAGGGCGATGGCGGCCTCCACCGTCGCCGGTCTGGCGGGCTTTGGCCCGAGGACTTCCACGATCCTCTCGAGAGCATCCCCGAGGCGGTAGTGCCGGGTGTAGTAGAGACGATCGACCACGGCGGCCTTGAGGGTGACTTCATCCGGGTCCAGTCCGGGCACGGATTGGGCCAGCAGCGTCAGGGCACGGTCGGTGCCCGCCCACCCCGGCATGTGATGATCGTGGATGAGGGTGGCGGCCTCCACCTGCCGGGGCGCCACAGACACGATGGGCCTCAGAACACCTTCGGTCATCCACCGTCCTCCGTTCGGCCGCGCGTCTCCGCCGACCACGGCGGGGGCCGCCGCATTCATCTCCGGCTCCGTCGGATGCCGGCCGCCCACCAACTCCGCCGGCTCATCGAGCATCGTGAGCACGCCCTTGGGCGGCCTGCACATCTCCAACGTCACGCCCATACCGTCGCGGTAGACCTGGATCCGCCGGACGCCCGAGGCCGGCGTGAGGTGGGTGTGACCGTAGCCACCGGCCTTCAGGTGTCTGCCCCTCCGGTTGGCCGGTAGCTCCGGGGCACCGCGTGAAGCACAGGCGCCGCCGTCCGCCAACAGGGGCAAGCCGGCATCCGAACTCGCGGCCGCTGCCTGCATGGACCGCGGCGCCTGCCCGCGGCCGTACCTCTACGGTGCCTTCGGCTTCTGCAGGATCAGGATGTACTGGTGGTGGATGTTGGAGACGAAGTGAGACCCCACGCCGAACGGGTACAGATTTTTGTTGTCCTGAGCCAGAATGGTGATGCCCTTCAGTTGCCAGCCCCGGTCTTCCAGCTTCGCCGCCAGGTCTGCGTGGTACAGGTAGAACCGGGGGCCGTGCCGGAAGTCCGAGACGATGACGGTCATGAACCGTCCGGCCCGCAATGGCCGCAGACAGGCGCCCAGGATGTCGGCGAGGGTGTCAAGGAACTCGTCGTACGACTGGATATTGCCCAGATCACGCGCGTCCTCGCTGTACTGGGTCGGCAGGCCTTTGGCCTCGCGCTCCGCCTTGGCCTTCACTCCTGCCTTCTTGGTCAGGATGCTCCAGTAGGGCGGACTGGTGACGACGAAGTCGACGCTCTCCTCGCTCAGTCCCGCCACCACCTCGGCCGCATCGCCCTCGACGACTTCCAGCTCCACGCTGCCGGTCGGGGCTTCGGTGAGGATTCTCTCCCGCGCCGTCTGTGCCCATTCGGGCGACAGCTCGATGCCCACACCATTGCGGCCCGCCGAGGCACAGGCGATCAGCGCCGACCCGGACCCGACGAAGGGGTCCAGGACCCGCTCGCCCTCCTTGGAGAAGAAGCGGATGAGCCGCTCGACGTCGGCTTCCGAAAACGTGGCCGGGTGTCGCGCCTTCAGCTTGCTGCGGGGAGGCGTCACGCTGTAGACGAAGCTCGCGTCCGGCTGGTCGAGGAGCCGGTCAAGCTCCTCCGGGGTCCGGGTCTGGCGCAGCCAAGTGACGAACTGGTCCACGGCCTCGGGCAGCTCACCATCGCCTGCGGCCCGACTCAGCCAGAAACTCTTGGTCTCCATAAGCCATTCGCGATTGGTAAGGTCGTTGAGCTTGTTCCTGCTACGGGTGACATCACTCATGACGGAATCCGAGCACCTCCGAGGTTGATGGGCCCACGGGCCGCGCCTTTGGTCCAGTGCTCACCTACTCGAGGAGAGCCTATTCGGGTGCCGACGTCTCGACGTTGCTCATCAAGACGATACTGACCTTGTCCGCATCGGCGTCTTTCGACACCATGACTGTCCTGGCATTGGGGGCCGGACTGATCTGCAGCGTGAGAGTTTCCGTCCCCCCACCCGAGGCCTCCATCTTCTCGGCGTCGGGGTACTTGTCCTTATAGAATGTGGCCACTTTCTCGAAGCTGTCGGTGGTGGTGAGTGTGATGAGGCCCAGAGTAGCCTCGCCGCCCTCGACCCCTCCGCCGCCCTCCTGCTGGGCCCCCGGGTAGGGCTCGATCCCTGTCTTGGAGACGTCCATCTTTGCACCGGAGGTGAAGGTGGCCTTCTCGCCGTCCTTGCCCGTCACGGTCATGGAGGTGACCTCGTCGCCCTCCTTGGCCACGGCCACTTTGGCCTCCCCTTCATCCGTCTTGATCGTGGCCTCACCCTTCTTCTCCATTTCGTGGGCGAACTTGGCCGCCTGACCCACATGCTGAGCCGTCTGGGCGGCCTCCCTGGCCTTCGAGCAACCGGCGACGACGGCCGCGACAACAACGACCGACGCAAGCATCAAGAGCCATGTGTAGCGCATCATTGACTGGTCACCTGCCGTGTGATTGGGAATGACGGCAACGGATTGGTATTATACCACGGCACCCCACAGCGGTCACCCGGCCGCAGGGGGCGTCACTGTGCGGCGTGCCCCGCCACGACCATATTGTCGCGGTGGATGACCTCGGTGTGCCCGACGTGGCCGAGGATGTTGACGATCTCCCGGGTGTGCCGGCCCTTGATGGCATCCACGTCGGCGGAGGCGTAGTTGGCCAGCCCGCGGGCGACCTCGCTCCCGTCGGGGGACAGGACGCGCACCAAGTCTCCGGCCTCGAAGTGCCCCTCCACCGCCGTGATGCCCACCGGTAGCAGGCTGCCGCCGTCGGGCGAGGACAGGGCCCGCCTCGCGCCCTCATCGACGATCACGGCGCCCGCCGGCCTGGCGGCGGTGGCGATCCACAGCTTGCGTCCCGGTAGCGGCGCCTTGCTGACGAACACGGTGCCCATGTCCTCGCCCTCGAGGACCCGCAGGATCACGTTGTGCTCGGTGCCGTTGACCATAACCGCCGGGATGCCGATGTCGGCGGCCATCCGGGCGGCCTGGCACTTCTTCTCCATCCCCCCGCGGCTCTCGGGGCCGCCGGCGCCGTCGGCGAAGCGGCTCACATCGTCCTCGGGGTTCACCACGGGTATCAACCGGGCATCCGGGTTCGTCCTGGGGTTGCCGGTGAACAGGCCGTCCTGGTCGGAGAGGAAGATGAGGGCATCGGCCCGGGCCTTAGCCGCGATCAGCGCCGCCAACAGGTCGTTTTCGACGAAGGTGACGCCCTCCATCGAGACACTGTCGTTCTCATTGATGACGGGTACCACATGGTGTTGCAGGAGGGTCTCGAGGGTATTGCTCAGGTGAACGTAGCGGTGGCGATCCTGCATGTCGTCCTGGGTCATGAGGATCTGGGCGGTGAGGACGCCGTGGGCCGAGAAGGCCTCGGCGTAATTGCGCATGAGCTCGGGCTGCCCCACGGCGGCCGCGGCCTGCCGCAGGCTGATATCCTCGGCGCGCTTGCGAATCCCCAGGGCCCGGCGGCCCAGGTGGACGGCTCCGGAGGTGACGATGAGGACCTTGCAGTCGCGCTCCTGGAGCCTGGCCACCTGGCGGGCGAGGCTGTCGAGGAACTCGGAGTTCAGTCCGGCGCCCTCGGCGGTGACAATGCGGGTGCCGATCTTGACGACGATACGCTTGGCCGACCTGAGAAACGCCTTTGGACTCATCTGCTCTGTCCCGCGCTGCTGGATGGTTGACGAGATGGGGCGGCGCACAGCGTCCGGCACGGCCGGGATGGCGGCGGTTCACTTCTCCCCGGAGGACGGCGGGGTGCGAGGCTCCCCTACTTGCCCCTCACCGTCTGCATGGATGTGTCCGCGGCGTCTCGGCACTGGCCGTCGCCGCGAACCACGTACTTGTACGTGGTCAGCTCGCGCACACCCATCGGTCCGCGGGCGTGGATCTTGTCCGTGGAGATGCCGATCTCCGCGCCGAGGCCGAATTGGCCGCCATCGGTGAACCGGGTGGAGACGTTGTGGTAGACGGCCGCCGAATCCACCTGGGCCAAGAACCGATCCGCATTCCCCTGATTGTCGCTGATGATGGCCTCGGTCAGTCCGCTGCCGTGCAGGGCAATCTGGGCGATGGCCTCCTCCATGCTGTCCACGAGCCTGGCCGAGATGACCAGGTCCAGGTACTCGGTGTCGAAGTCCTCGTCCGTGGCGGCGACGACCCTATCGTTCAGAGCGCAGGTGCGGAGGCACCCGCGGACCTCGACGCCGGCAGCGAGGAGGTCGTCCACGATCGCCCTGGCCACCGTCTCGTTGGCGCTGTGCAGATACAGATTCTCCACGGCATTGCACACACCGGGGCGCTGGACCTTGGAGTTGTGCACGATCTTCACGGCCAGGTCCGGGTCGCAGGTCTCGTCCACGTAGATCTGGGTCATCCCGCGGTCGTGCTTGATGACGGGAACGGTGGCGTTTTCGGTGACCGCCCGGATCAGGCCGTGGCCTCCACGGGGGATGATGAGGCTCAGGTACTCATCGGCCCGGGACATGATCCCCACGGCCTCGCGGTCCGTGGCCGTGACGATCTCCACGCAGCTTGCGGGGAGGCCCACCTGACCGCAGGCATCCTGCAGCACCTCGGCCAGGGCGATATTGGAGTTGATCGCCTCCGACCCGCCCCGGAGCAGCACGGCATTGCCGGCCTTGAGGCACAGTGCGGTGGCGTCGACGGTGACATTGGGCCTCGACTCATAGATGATGCCGATGACGCCCATGGGAACGGCGACCTTGGCGATGAGCATGCCGTTGGGGCGCGTCCACCGGTCGAGTACCTCGCCCACGGGGTCATCGAGCAGCGCGATCTCCTCGGCGGCCATGGCGATGTCCTCGATACGCTTCTCGTCCAGCTTTAGCCGGTCGAGCATGGCCGAGGAGAGGCCCTTCTTCTGACCGTTCTCGAGGTCGATGGCGTTGGCGCGGGTGATCTTGGCGTGCTTGGCCCGGAGCAGCTCGGCCATCCTGGTCAGAGCGGCGTTCTTTTGCTCCGTGCTCGCGGTGCGCAGCGCGACGCTGGCCTCCTTGGCCCGTCGGGCGCGGTCTATGACGGCATCGTGAATGCTCATGGCGATGTACCTCCGGAAGCAATTCGGCGGGCTTAGTCCCGATATGACGCTGTGGTCTCGCGGGTGTCGGGTCGCAGATAGTCTGGGCCGCAGGGCCGCGGCGCCCTCACGGTGGCGGCACTATACCGTGCGCGGCCCGCCTGCATCCCGCCTGCGGCGCGGGTCGTACAGATGACGCCAGATGACGGGTATGGCCACGACGAGTGTGACGGCACCTGTCGCCAATACCGTATCGGCCCCGACCCCGGTGGTCAGACAAAGGCAGAACATGGACAGCACGGCGACGACCAGGGAGAACAGGGTGGCCTCGTAGCCGCGGCGCACGTCGGGAGCCAGGTGCGAACCGATCCCGGCGGCCGCGGCGGCGCAGGCGACGGCACCCGCGGCGGGGAATAGAACCAGCCGCGGATCACCGAGGGTGATGGTACGGTCCACCGACAGAGCAACCACGGCGCCCCCGTAGCCACCGGCGATCAGGCCGCAAATGCCGTGGCCGAAGGCGGTCAGATAGCCCCGGCAACTGGGACTATCCGGCGGCAGGTCGAAGGGCACGCCGCAGTACGGGCATCTGGGCCCGCGCCGGGCCAGCGGAACCGGTACCCCGCAATGGGGACACAGATCGTCCGTCTTGAACTCCTGAGCCATGATCTTACATAACCCCCTTCAGGCGTGCAAGCTCAAGGTTCAGTTTCGCGCCCGCCGCCCCGACTCCTGCCCGCCGAGGAAGAGCACATGCGCTGCGCTGTGATCGCCAATCCCGTCTCCGGCCGCCGAGACGGCCTCTTGCAGGCCACGGCCGCCCTTACCGTCCTGCGGCGTGCTGGGTGGAAAGCCGAACTCCTGGAGAGCCGGTGGCCCGGACATGCCACCGAGCTGGCTCGCGGCGCCGCGGCTTCAGGCGCACAGCTCGTCATCGCCGCCGGCGGCGACGGCACCCTCTCCCAGATCGCCCTGGGTCTTCGGGGCACCCGGGTGCCGCTGGCACCACTGCCCGCCGGGACGGGCAACGACTTCTGCCGCGCGATAGGGGTCTCCCTGGAGCCGGAGACCGCCGCCGCCCAGATCCTCCGCGGCCATCCCCGGCAGATCGATCTCATGTGCCTCAACTCCGGGCGCAACTGGGCCGTGAACATGGTCGGCACCGGCTTCGACGCCAGGGTGACGCAACGCATCAACAGCCGCAGCCGCCGCACCGCGGGCCTCCCGGCCTACCTCACCGCCGTGGCCCGGGAGCTTTGGCACTACGCTCCCACGCAACTGAGGGTGGAGGTGGACGGCGCAGACTGGGAAGGGCCCGCTCTTCTGGCGGCCGTCGCCAACGGGGTCTCCTACGGCGCCGGGATGAACATCGCCCCCCACGCCGTGCTCGACGACGGCCTGCTGGACGTGGTGGTCGTGGGGTATATCCCGCGGCTGGAGTTCCTCCACACCTTTCCGCGGGTCTTTCGCGGCACGCACCTGTCGCACCCGGCGGTCCACTCCTGGCGCGGCAAGCATGTGGAGCTATACAGCGTACCCCCCAGCCCGGTGGTGATCGACGGCGACGTGATCGGCCAAACGCCCCTGACGGCGGACGTGGGGAAGGACAAGTGCCTGATCTGGGTGCCGTGAGGTGGCGACCCGCAAGCAGTTGGCTGGAGGCGCAAGCGTCTCGCCTGCGGCTTGCAGGCAGATGCGCGTGGATGTATCATGTCGAGGCGTGCGGGAAAGGACCGCATCGGCCGTCGTTGCGGTACCGGGTATCCTTAGGCTCAATGGCGCATCAACGCATGCAGGCATTCTTCACAGGGACCGATTGAGCGTGGCGGGGGTACACACGTCCCGACCTGCCTGCTGTCTCCGTAGCAGGCCGTTGGTGGTCCGTACTGGCGAGCGACGGGCCAGCCATGTGCGGGCCGCCACCCAAATGGTGTGATGACTCTTGCCGGAGAGCGAGCTTCTGGAAGACGTTCTGCGCGGGCTGACGCCGCGCGCCTTCCACACGCTGATCCGCCACGGCGTGCGCGACCTCCCGGGCTTCCTGTCGCTCGACCCACTCGCCATCCCCAGGGCACCCGCGCCAGTCAAGGCTGAGCTTCTGCAGGCACAGTTGGCCATCACCGTACGTCTCACGGAGGCCTCCAGGCCTGCGATAGATAGCAGGCCCCGAACGCCTTGCGACCCCCAACGGGTCTCGCCCGAGCCGGATTCCTGTCTGCGGCTATCGGGACTGAGCCCGGCCACGCAAGTGCTTCAAGTGTGGTACGTGTGGGAGGGCACATCAGCGGAGCTACGCCGCGCCATGGCGAGGGGAGGCATCAGAACGGTTGGCGATGCCCTGGGCACGAGGCCCCAGAGCTTCTCTAAGCAAGAGCGGGTGGAACGCCGATGCGTGGCCGAGTTCGTCGCCCTACAGAAGCAACTGCATGCTGAGATCGAGGCCGTGCGGAACGGCGCCGTGACGGTGCCTCTCGACGCACCCCGCGCAAGCCTGCAGGAGGAGCCGTGCCACGGGCCGGCGCCGATGCCCATTGACGCAGTGGGGACGCTGTACGAGGAGACACTGGTTCTGGACGAGGAGGCGGCCGCGGATGGCCTGTGCCCAAGCCTTCGCGCGTCTCTGACAGGTCATGGACTGCGGACCTTGGCTGATGTGCTACGGGTGTCGCCGGAACGGTTCCGCAAGCTAAGGGGCGTCACCCGCATGGAGGCCGCCAAGTTTCGGGTCTTCCGCGACGGCCTCTGTGCCGCGTTCCACGCGATGTGTGGGCGCGACATCCCCGCCCCTATGAACGGAGAGGCCGCCCTCTCTCTCTCGCCAGAGGAGAGTAGGCTGCCCAATGGATCGCGGACGGCGCTCGTGGTCGGCGTGCTGAGGAGCGCCGGTAGGCCAATGCACTTCACCGAGGTCTACGAACAGGTGAGAAGGCTGGTACCACAGGCCAAGCGCTGCAGCCCACGGCTCGTGCATTCGTGGCTGGTCAAGGCTGAGGGCGCACTGCTCTGGGACCGTGGCACTTTCGTCCACGAGGAGTGCGTGACGGCTCCAGTGGCCCTGATCGAGAAGGTCGAGGCCTGGCTCATCGACAAGCTCAGAGGCGAAGTACCGTTTGTTGGGATATCCGGGGCCTTCGAACACTTCGAGACGGAATGCCGCGGGCAGGGGGTAGCGTCTGAGACGGCCCTATACACGTGCCTCCGGCGGTCTGCGAACGCCAGACTGGTGTACCCCAGATACCCACAGGTGTGCTTATCAGAAGGCTTCGACTCCAGACTGCCGGCCGCGACGGCCTTGGAGCAGTTCGTCCGCGAGGCGGGCCGAGAGGTCTCCGTTGACGAAATGGCCGAGTACGCGCTACACGGCCTGTACCTCAAGGAGTTCCAGTTGCAGCAGTGCCTCGCGCGTCTGTCGGGCGTCGTGCGCACTGCGCGGGATGGGTTCCTCGATGCCTCTTTGCTACCTCTGAACAGCGAGCGACTGGAGAAGCTGAAGGCGGACATCGTGGCAATGCTTGGCAAGGAGGGCCACATCGCGGCCGGGCGCGTGTACGATGAGAGGCGTGTCACTTGCGCGGTGCTGGGGATAGACGGCCCTCAGATGCTGCATTCCCTGCTCAGGGAGCTTGACTATGAGGAGCTTGACGTGACCTCCTACCCGCAGATACGCCTCGCCACGAGAGCCGAGGGCGGGGCGGCGACGCGCGGAATAGTGGCCGAGGTCGTGGCCCATATCCGGCGCAAGTCGGGGCCCTGTTCCTTTGACGAGCTTGAGAGCCGATACGTCGACGAGCTTGGCTACGACGAGCGGGCGGTACGCGCGGCTGCGTATGCCGATGGCGTAGTGCGCTATGGCCGGGGCAGCGTGGTGCATCTCGAGGCCCTCTCATGGTCTGGATCCGAGCAGGCCGAACTGGAGCGGGCAGCGAACTCAGCGCTGGCCGAGAGTCGCGCCCGGGGGCACGCCCACGCCCTCGCGTCAGACATTCTCGAGCGAAGTCACCTCCCCGCGCTAGGCAACCAGATTCCCTGGACCCAGACCCTTGTCTGTTCGCTGCTGGCGCTGGAGGGGCATTTCCGCGTACTGGGGAGCGCCGGAAACGCCTTCGTCGCAGCCGCGAACCCCGAGGGGATTGAGAGCCTCGACGATCTCGTCGCCAGGGTGCTAGCCCGCGAGTATGAGGGGGCTGCCGAGCTTGACGTACTGGAAGAGCGTCTGCGGGGTCTGGGCATACTGCACCGGCGTCTCACCCCCAGCATGCTCAGGGGCGACGGCCCCAAAGTGGTCCTCACCGCCCATCTGGCGACACTCCAGGAGTTGGGCCGCGATGCTGGATAGCCTTGAGTTGCTGCCCGTGTATGACAGCGCCGACTACGACTTGGTGCGCGAACTGCAAGTGCCGCTGCTCGGGAGGTCCGTGGACTATCTGCGCGGCGTCGGCTTCTTCACATCCGGGTGGCTTCGCGTCGCTTCGGAGGGCGTGGCGAGGTTCGTTGGGGGAGGCGGCAGAGCGCGGCTGGTTGTCTCGCCGATCCTCGAGAGGGGCGACTGGGAGGCCCTGCAACTGGGGGAGGCCGCCAGATTCGACGCGAGGCTGAAGTCCCTTCTGGACAGGCGTATTGACGAGTTGTTCGAGTCTCTCGAGCGCGACACGCTCAGCGCTCTTGCGTGGATGGTCGCTGATCGGGTCCTCGACATGAGGTTCGCCATTCCGCGCGACTTGGGGAGCTCCGGGGTCTACCACGACAAGGTGGCTGTGTTCCGCGATAGATCAGGCAGCACGGTCGTGCTTCACGGTTCACTGAATGACTCGGTCCAGGGGACGCTGAACGGCGAAGCGTTCTCGGTGTTTCAGTCCTGGGTTCCGGGCCAGCAGCCATATGCGATGAAGCACGTCGAGCGTCTCGAGGGCCTCTGGGGCAACACAAACCCCCAGTTCAGGGTCTCCCAAGTGCCGGAGGCCATCAGGGAACGACTAGTCCAGTTGCGGCAGCCGCGACCCAGACCCTACGCCCTCCCTCGGGCCACAGACGACCACGCAACCGCGGCACCACCTCAGCGTGCGCTGGCTCTGCGTCCGTACCAGAACGAAGCGATCACGGCGTGGAATCAGGCGGGGTGTGTCGGGCTGTTCGAGATGGCCACCGGAACCGGCAAGACCATCACGGCTCTGGCGGCCGCGGCCGACAGACTTGCGGCTCTGGGCAAGCTCGCAGTCATCGTCCTGGTGCCGTACCTGCATCTGTTAGAGCAGTGGGAGAGGGACTGTCGGGCCTTCGGTTTCACGCCAGTGCTCTGCAGCGGCAGCCACAGCAGGTGGCACATCGAGGTGCGCTCCCAGATCCAGGACTTCAGGATCGGGGCCAGGGCGCATGTGTGCATCTTGGCGGTGCACATGACAGGCGCTTCTGAACGCTTCCGCGAGTCGATAGCGCGCCTGCGTCCCGAACAGACACTGCTCATCGGCGACGAGGCCCACGGACTCGGGGCCAAACAGCTACGCAACTCCCTCACGGACAGAGCTGGGCTAAGGCTGGGTCTGTCCGCCACGCCCCGGCGTTGGTACGATGAAGAGGGCACATCGGCGATCTTCTCCTACTTCGGGGGCACGTGCTTTGAGTACCCGCTCGAAGCGGCAATTGGGACTTACCTAACCCCCTATCGGTACTACCCCGAGCCGGTGAGCCTGACGGAGGACGAGCACGAGGACTACGCGAACATAACAGCAAGCATCGCGGCTTTGGCTCACAAGGCCGAGGACGGCGATGACGCCGATGATCCGCTCAAGCGCCTGCTGCTCCGGAGGGCGCGGCTTGTGGCCTCCGCCCAGAACAAGATTCCGGCGGCCGTAGCCGTGCTACGGACTCTGGCTGAGGCCGACGCCAGCGCTGGGAGAGAGACCCGCGGAGTGCTTGTCTACTGCGCAGCCGGCACCCACCGAGAGGCGTTGGGGGCCGTTGCGGACCTGGGCCTACGTTGCCACGAATTCGTGCACCACGTCGGCTTGCCGGAACGAGAACGCCTCCTGCGGCAGTTCGCCGAAGGCGATATACAGGTTCTGGTGGCGGTTCGGTGCCTCGACGAAGGGGTGGATGTGCCTGCCACCCGCACGGCCTTGGTTCTGTCTAGCAGCACCAACCCACGCGAATTCGTCCAGAGACGTGGCAGGATCCTCCGGCTGTCGCCAGGCAAGACAGAAGCGGTGATCCATGACTTCCTGGTGCTGCCCCCGTCAGACAGGC
>CAYRFY010000172.1:0-13035 GCA_964423635.1 uncultured Armatimonadia bacterium
AGGACGTCGTCGTCGTGCAGCCGCAGAGACTGGACGACGTCGCCGGTCCCGCGTATCGGCAGATCCTCAAGCAGGCCGAGATCCAGAAGGCCGGCGCGGAGCCGCAGCCGCCGCAGTCGCCGCAGCCCGCCACTCCCACGCCGCCGCCCGCGGCGGCTCCACCACCCGTGATATCTCAGCCCGCTGCGAGTTCCGGCGCTGCTGCGCCACCCAAAAAGCCTGAGCCGCCCGTGGTCGAGGTCATCCGTGGCTCCGACCGTCAGGAACTCGTGCCCTGACGCCGGGGGGCCGCCGGACCGTCGGCGATCCCGCCGGCGACTCGCGCCGCCCACCCCACCGGGCATGGCGCAGTCCTTGTCCGTTATCACCGCACACACCGGACACCGCGGAAGGGAACCCAAGATCATGCGCTGGCATTCGGACACCCCCAAGAAGGCTGCGGTCACCTGCTCACGCCCGGGCCTCGTTGCCGGGCTGGCGCTGGGGCTGGCACTGCTACTGGCGGTGCAGGCTCTGGCCAGTGAGGCCTTGCTGCTGAGGATGAACGATTCCAAGGTGCTCAGGTTCAGCAAGATGAAACGCGTCTGGGTGGCCAACCCCGAGGTGATCGATGTTGTCGTGGCCTCCTACGACGAGCTCATGGTCTACACCAAGCAGACCGGACAGACCAAGCTCTGCGTGTGGGATCGGGTTGGGCGGCATGAATACGCCGTGGAGGTGCGCGGCCTGCCCACAGCCGAGCAGGTTGCCCGCGAGCTCCGCGGCGTCCTCGGGTCCGACCTGAACTATACCATCGTCGACCCCGCGCACCTCCTGGTTGAGGGACAGGTGGCGACGAAGACCGAGATGGAGCGAGTCGAATCGGTCATCGCCGCCAAGACCCGCACCGGTCTAGAGATCAAGAATCTCGTTACCGTCGGGCAGCCCAGGCTCTCCACCGCCGAGGAGTACCAAAAGGTCTTCGAAAAGCTCTTCCCGGGCAAGTTCCGCTATCTGACCATCGATGAGACGACCCTCGTCATCGACGGTGAGGTGGATACGCAGTCCGAGATGGAGAGGGTTGAGGGCCTCATCCGCAGCGCCAGATCGGTGCAGATCATCAGCGCCGTGTGCGTACACTCCGCCGCCCGGTCGCAGGCCGAACGATATGCTCAGCTTCTGCAGCGCATCCTGGGCGATACGTACCGGTACACCCCCGTGGGCGAGGCCGGGCTCGTGGTCGAGGGCCGTGCGGAGAGCCCCTCGGAGCAGGAGCGAGTGGCCAAGATCATCGGCCTGATGAAGGGCGGGGCAGACATTGTCAATCTCGTCGCCACCGGCCCCACCAGTCCCGGAGAGCAGGCTCTGGACATGCTCCGGGAAGGCCTCGGCGACAAGTACACCTACAAGCTCGTGGGCGACGACGTGGTCCTGATCGAGGGAAATGGGGCCGTCCCGGCGGACCGAGACAGGCTGGACCGCGTTCTGGCCGCCATACCGGCCGAAGCCAAGATCATCGACCTGGTTCAGCCGGGCATGCCCGGCGGGGAGAAGCGCACCGCCGCGGCCTACGAGCGCGCCCTGCATGCGGCTTTGGGCAATGGATTGTCGTATACCGTGCTGGATCAAAACACGCTTCTTGTCGAAGGCGAAGTCGACACGGCCGGAGAGAAGGAGCGGATCGACGCGGTCCTCGAAACCCTCGGCGGAGATACGAAGTTCGTCAACCTCGTCACCGTTGGCGGTGGGGGGGCGATGGTCGGCTCCCGGGCCGATCGCAAGGCGGCCGTCCTGCAGAAAGTGCTTGGCCCCAAGTATGAGTGCGCGGCCATCGCCGAGGATACCGTGCTGATCCAGGGCGTGGCCCCCGGCCGGGCGGAGCAAGAGCGTCTCGCCGAGGTGGTGCGTCAGGTGGCCGGCGAGATGACCGTGGTCAACATGATCGCGCCATCTGACGATGTGGGAAACCTCACCGCCGCCGCCCGCGCCATCGCCGGGCTGCGCCCCGTGGTGCCCGAGAACGTGTCACTGGTGGAACTGGACGATCACACGATCCTCATCGAGGGTGTCGTGCCCACCAGCATAGAGAAGAACCGCCTGGACAAGCTGGCCGAGGCCACTTCGAGCTCCTCGGAGATCAGCGTGCTGAGCCTGGTGCTATCGGAGATGGAGTCCAAGACCCCGGCGGCCAGACGTATCGAAGGCCTCAAGAAGATCCTGGGCGACAAGTACAACTACATCGTCTGGGACGAAGAGACCGTGCTGGTCGAGGGCTCCGTGGACAGCGAGCGCGAGCTCACCAGGGTGCAGAAGATCCTGGAGGCGGCCAACGAGGACTGGAAGGTCGGAGACCTCGTGACCACCGGTGCCGAGGCCGGGCCCTTGTCCACCGACCCCGAGGCGCTTGAAGAGCAGATGAGCGGCCTGGTGGAGCAGATCGCCGATACCATTGGGGAGCCGTACCATGTATGGCGACTGAAGGGCCGCAAGATTGTGGTTGAGGGCTCCGCGCCGGATGAGGCCGCCCTGGCCCGGCTCAAGGCGCTGCTGGAGGCCTTCGCCGGAGAGGCTGATATCATCAGTCTCGTCGGCGTCGCCGCAGAGCCCGTGGTACCGCTGACGGCCCGTGCCGAGAGCCTGCGCGCAGTCCTGGGCGACGATTTCAGCGTCCGAGTTCTCCAGGGCAAGGCACTTGTCGTCGAAGCCAAGCTGCGAACCAAGCAAGAGGCCGAGAAGGCCCGGGCCATCCTCAACGCTCTGGGCTCCGATGTCCCCATCGTCGACCTGGTAACCACCGCCGATGCCACCAAGCGTCAGGTTGTGGCCCATGTCAAGGTCGCCGACGTTAACCGCGGAGTGTACGACAGGATGGGCGCGGACTGGGGCGAGGTAATCGTTGACCCCTCCGGCAACATCCTGTTCGACGAGCAACCGTTCCTCGTCCGTGTGGAGAGCGGAGTGCAGAACGTCTTCCCGATCGCCGCCAACCTCACCGCCCTGCAGGGCAACGACGACGCGCGGATCCTGGCGCAGCCCAATCTCGTGGTAAACGAAGGTGAGGAGGCCCAGATTGTGGTGGGCGGCGAGATCCCCATCCCCGTCCCCCAGGCCGGTGGCGGGGCGGCCGCCGTCACCATCATGTATAAACAGTACGGCGTCATCCTCAAGATGAAGCCCACCATCATGCCGGACGGCAAGTCCCTGAAGCTCGAGATCGAGCCCGAGGTCAGCTCCATCGACACGGCGACCCAGGTAACCATCGCCGGGATCAACGTGCCTGCCTTCCGCACACGGCGCGCCAAGACCATCGTGGACATGCCCAGCGGCGCCACTCTGGTGATCGGTGGCCTGATCCAGCACGACCAGAGCAAGGTGATTCGCGGCGTGCCGTTTCTGAGCAAGCTGCCCATCATCGGCTCCCTGTTCCGCCGCGAGGAGTGGAAGGAAGGGCTGACAGAGCTGATCATCCTCGTGACGCCCGAGATCATCGACAGCAGCGCGGCCGCGCCATCCGCCGTGTCCTCATCTACAGATACGGTTGTTCCGCAACCGCCGACGCAGTAGCCGTCGGTGACTGTGGGGCCAAGCCGGGATCCCCCGTCGCGGCGGGGGGGCAGACCCGGCCGAGTCAGGGCGTCAGGCGCCCGTCTCGACGACGGGGAGATGGGATCATCGGGCATGCCGGGGTTGGCCCGCACACCGTCCGGATGGCGTTGAGTCGAGCGCCGGAACATATCGCCCGCAACGGGGCGCCCTCCGGGCCATCGTGTGCCGAAGTCGGTGTGCGGCGCGGTCCCCGCCGTGAGCGTGCCCATCCTGTCCCTGCGCATGCGGGGCCCCCCTGTTGAAGGCAGGATTGCCGGAGTCGGGGGCGTGGTGAGCCTCGCCGCCGGGGTCGTGGCCGTGTTTCTCCGCGGGATGGCCGGCGGGGGCCCTTGCGGCCCGATCCGGAGTCTGGGCCACCCATCCCGACGGCACGCCTGTCAGGATTGCTGTGCTCGCCGCCCTTGAAGGCTGCCACAAGACCACCGCGCCGCCAAACCTGGCGGTCTCCTATTCCCGGCTGCTCTCTGACCGCGCAATGTCGGTGCCCCCCACGGCCGGTGGCGTGGCGTACTCCCCAGTCGGGGCCGAGCCCCAAGGGCGCTATCGCCGACCTGCGGGCCCAGGACGATTCGGACCCCGAACCGCTGCAGACCCACATCACTCCGCACCTGACCTCCACCGCTGGAAGAGCTCATCGGTTGGCTTAGCCGGCGCGCCCCAGCCCGGGCGTGCCAGATCACCCGGCGGTAGGTGCGACCCGTGTCTGTGGGCACCCGATGCGGCCTGTCTTCTTGACGCCGACTAGATGCTTCTGCTACTGTGGTCCCTGGAATCGGCGGCTCAAAGGAGTCTTGTCGGGAACCGTGGCCACATCCTGACGCGTCATGCCGAGGGCGGCCGACTTGAGGCGGCAATGCAGATCCTGATCGTCGGTAGCGAGAGTGCGGCGGTACAGCAGGCCGCCGCTGTGGCCCGGCAATGCCAGCCACAGTGGGACGTTCGTCTGTGCCGGGACTCTCGGCAGTTCCAGGCTTCGGGCGATAGTGGGAGCCCGACGGTCGTCATGTGGGATGTGGAGTTGGGCAGCCCTGTCCATCTAGTCACGGACACGCAGGATGGGGCGGTGGTCATCGTGTGGGGCGCCCCCGAGCGTCTTGAGCAGATGGCCTCGGCGTTGCGCAACGGCGCCAGCCGGTGCCTGCCGCGGCACGAGGGGTGGGAGGAGTTGCTGCCCGCGATGCTTGAGCAGGCGACCCGCAGCGCACTCACCGCTCAGTCCCGAGCGGACGAACAGCGAGCCGTTGACGTGCTCGGAGGGGTGCAGGAGGCGCTGTCCCAGGCCCTGGAGGAAGCCGTCTTCGTGGTGAATCCCGGCGGCCTCGTGATCCAGATGAACGCGGCGGCGGAGAGGCTTACCGGCCAAACTCCCGAACGTCTGCTGGGCTCGCGGTTGTCGATGTTGATCGACGACGACCCGGTGGTGCAGTTGCTGGTCGCCTACGGTTCCACTCCGGTGGCGGACTGGGCTTTGCCGGAGGGCGCTCCCGATTGTGTACAGGTCGATGGCGAGGCCGGCATCGTTGTCCGGACCCGGTTGCGCCACCGCGAGGGCGGCCACCTGGTGGACGTACAGATGCGATGTCGAGCGGTGAGCACGCCCGCCGGGTTGACGCAGGGCTTGGTGCTGGTGCCGAAGGTGGTGCCCGCGGGTGGGGATCTGCGCGGCCGCGGTTCGTCCGTCGACCTGCTGTCGGCGGCCCTGGACGTGCTCCCTCTGCCTCTTGTGATCGTCACCGTCGACGGCGCGATCCTCCACACGAGTCCCGCTTTCGCGCGCCTGGTGGGTTGGAGCGGCCCCGGCCGGTTGGGTGGCAAGCACCTGAGACAGGTGCTGGCTTACCCCGACGCCCTGCTGGGTATGCTTCAGACGGCGCAGGACGCCGGAGTGCCGCAGGTGCGAGACGAGGCCCTGCGTCCGCTGAATTCAGAGCGTACCCAATGCCTGGTCACGGCGGTACCGGTGCCGTGGGCCGATGAGCTGGGCTGCGTGGTCGTGACTTTCGAGCCCACTCCCGAGACGTCCAGGCCCGGGTCCGCGGTACCGGTGGTCACCGAGGGGCTGCAGCTCCTCAAGCGTGTGGTGGAACAGGTCGACGGTGCCCGGGGCATGCGGTCGGTGCTGGACGCCATGGTGTCCGGACTGGTACGGACGCTGCCCGTGGACGCGGCTCTTGTGGTGGCTGAATACCCCGGGGGAGAGCTGCTCCACAGCTCCCACGGCTTTTCGCAGGGCGCGCACGAACCCATCGCCACAGCACTGCTTGGCGAGATGCGCCGCGCCCACCGTTCGCCGGAGCTCACTCCCCTGCCCGAGCACGTCACCGACGCATACGCCCTGGATGACGCCACTTCCCTACGGGCATTGTACGTGGAGGAGAAGATACGCTCTGTCTGTCACGTTCCCGTAGTCACCGCCGAGGGCACCCTGGTGGGCGGGATGGTGACCTGCTCGAGAACGCCGCGGACCCATGACGAGCGTCTCTGCGCGCTCCTGTCGGTGGCCGCCGGACACCTGGCACACGCCGTCTGGCGCGAGCGGGTGCAGCAGTTGTCGGACAGGGCCGCGGACTTCCAGGAAAAGCTGCTGGCGGTCTCTCTGGCGTTGAACGCGGGCAACGACATCGACCAACTGCTGGAGCTCATCGCCAACACGGCCCTTGACATTGTCGCGGGCGACTACTGCTGTGTCGAGGTGCTTGACGAGGACCAGCAGTTCGAGAAGAGCTACGCCGCGGCGCGTCCCGACGCTGAGGGCAGCGCGCTGGAACTGCGCTCCAGTCCGCTGGCCTGGCAGGCGGTACAGACCGGCGAGATCGCCCTTGCCCGGGGAGATGCGGAAAGCAACGCCGGACCGAGCGCGGGCGCCGTGACCATCGCGGTCCCCCTGATGCTGGATTTCTCGGCCATCGGTGCTCTTTCCGTACGCAGACGAGGCGCTGTTACCTTTGATGACGGAGAGACCAACGGGCTCAGGGCCCTGGCGGCACAGGCGGCGGTGGCGATACAGAGTACGCGGCTATATGAGGTGGCCCGGCGGCGTAGCCAGCACATGGAGGTCGTCGCCGCCCAGGCCTGGCAAGAGGAGGGCAGGGCCCGTGCCCTGTTCGAGGTCGCGACGGCCGTCACCGAGCGCACCGACCTACAGGAGATACTCGCCGTTGTCACCCGGAGCGCCTGCACCGAAATCGGGTTTGAGCGGGCCCAGATCTACCTGGCCGACCACGAGAACCAGACCCTTGTCGGGAGGCTGCGGGCCGCGGCCGATGCGGAACCCACCCCCATGTCCGAGCCCCCGGTTCCCTTGCGGCGCGACAGCCACAACCGCCTTGCCGAGGCGGCGCTGGGGTCGGCCCCCTACATGATCGACCTGGTCGAGGATGTCTCCGGTCCCGAGGTGCGTCATTACGAGCGAGTGTTTGTCCCGTTGGTCACCCAGGAGATGCTGGTGGGTCTCATCGTCGCCGACAACCCGGTCTCCGGAGACCCGGTCTCGCCACACCAGACTCGCCTGCTGCGACCCCTGGCGAGTCTGGCCAGCGTCGCCATCGAGCGCGCCCGGGTGGAGAAGCTCCGGGGTACCATCATCTCCTCGGTCTCCCATGAGCTCCGGGCGCCCCTGGCCTCGATTCGCGCCTATAACGAGCTGGTCATGACCGGCGATGTGGGCGAGGTGAACCAGGAGCAGGTGACGTACCTCGAGCGGGTGGACAAGGCCTGCCGACACCTGGAACGCGTGATCGCCGACCTGATGAACCTCTCCAAACTCCGGTCCGGAGAGGTCTCCATCTGTCTGGCCCCCACGGACCTGAACTCCGTGGTCTGTGCCGTCCTGGACACCCTCCGGCCGCGCGCCAAGCAGGCCGCCGTGCAGCTCATCTTCGACGAGCCGGGGCCCCTGCCCGAGACCATGACGGACCACGTGCGTCTCGCGCAGGTGCTGACCAACCTGGTGGACAACGCCATCAAGTTCAACGAGCCCAATGGGTGGGTGCGCCTGGGACTGGGCATCCGGGGCGACCGGGCGATCATCACTGTGGCCGACAATGGCCCGGGGATTCCGAGGTCCCAGCAAAGCACGATCTTCGAGGAGTTCGTCCACGGCACCGATGACAGGAGCCGCGCCAAGGACGGGGCTGGCCTGGGACTGGCGATAGCGCGGCGTGTCATCGAGGTGCTGGGAGGAAAACTCTGGGTCGACAGCGAAGTAAGTCAAGGTAGCACGTTTTATGTCGAGCTGCCGATGGAACCCACGGAGGCGCCGGACTGAGCTCCGGTCACCTCCGGGCATACCAGTAGCAACGGGAGCCGCCCATGAGAGGCCGACGAGTCCTTATCATCGATGACGACGAACTCCTGCTGGGCGCGATCCAGAAGAAGTTTGAGACCTCCGGCTTCACGGTCCTCACCGCCAACACAGGTGACGCGGGCCGCGAGATTCTGGAGGCCGAGAACCCTGATCTTCTGATCCTCGATCTCGCGCTGCCCGACGACGATGGGACCGACATTTGCCGCGACGTTCGGGCGGTGTCGCATGTCCCCATCATCATGCTCACCGGCCGTGCCGAGGAGACCGATCGCATCGTGGGCCTCGAGCTGGGTGCCGATGACTACGTCACCAAACCCTTCAGCCTCAGCGAGCTGGTCGCGCGGGCCAGGGCGGTTCTGCGCCGTGTGGATCATGCCCGAGAGGCCCCCAAGGGCGAGCCCACCGTCCTACAGGGCGTCGGGGTCACGGTGAACGTCCGCTCCCACGAAGTCACGGTTGACGGGGAGTCGGTGTCCCTCACCCCCACCGAGTACAAGCTTCTCGTCACTTTGATGAAGCGGGCAGGAGAGGTGGTCAGCGTGCAGGAGCTGCTGGAGCAGGTCTGGGGACACGACCAGTACGATACCCACCTGGTCGAGGTCCATGTGGCCAACCTGCGCGGCAAGATCGAGAAAGACCCCAAGCGTCCGGAGCGGATCCAGACCGTCAGGTCCTTCGGCTACCGCTTCGGCTAGACGCCCCGGACGACTGGTCCGGACGCAGGTCAGGGGCAGGCGACCCCGGTCTGCGACTTGAGCACCGGTAGGGCCGTGGCTTCCGGCGGGTGGCGGGCTGTGGTGGCTGTTGTCATTGCCCGGTGGTAGAGGGCCTCTGCGCTTCGCAAGAGACAGGGCGGCACATCGGTGCCGCCCTGTCTCTTGCCCCGGTGGCCTTCCTCGGCCTAGAGGAACCAGACGATATACCGCCGCACCCACTCTCCTGCCAGCAATCCGGCCAGTGACCACACCCCGACGGAGAAGAAGTGCCCCAGCGTGAAGGCCAGAAAACCCCGGGAGAGCCTCCGGTATAGGCCCACGCCTCCCACATGCAGCGTGATGCCCTTGATGCCCCACAGCAGCAGAGCCGCGAACCACATGTACGGTCCGCGGTGGCAGAATGCCAGGGCGTAGCCACCCGGGTGGAAGGGGAACCGGATCCACGCCCGCCGCCCCAGGATCATGCCCACCACCATCACCGCGCCCGTCACCGTGTACCCGATCTTCTGCAGGTCCGGTCCCACCGGCTGGTCGATCCACTGCGACACCGCCCGGAACTGCCCCAGCACCTCCTGCGTCATCTGCCCCCCCTCGATGCCGCCGGGGCTGGACAGGACCAGGCCTCCGTACTCATAGTACGCGGATAGATTGATCAAAAAGGCCGTGGCAATCCCGAACACCAACGCCCCCAGCACCACCCTCGAGATGCCCCGTCGACCCTGCCCCAGACGGTCGGCGGAGACATAGGCCTCCTGACCGATGCTGGTCGTCGCCTGATTCACACTGCGCTGCAGCCATGAGAACATCGTCAGCAGCGTGAACGAGCGCGAATGGCCCTCGGTAACGAAGGGCGCACTGCCCAGGAACGTCACCATCGTCTCGCGCTGCATGTAAAGCGGGTAGCCCCAGACGATGGGGAAGCCCATCTCCGCCCTGTTCCGGCAGTACACCACCAGCACCAGGAACATGATGCCGAAGTACATCACGGACACCCACCACTGGACCCCGAACAAGATGGGCCACAGGATCACGATCAGCGCGCCGCCCACGGCTCCCACCGTCAGCCAGCGGAAGCTCAGCGGCTCATTGGTATCGATCGCGCGCTCATCGGCATTCTGCCACACCCGCACCGCCTGCCAGAGCCGGCCCCGGGCCTGGTACAGGAAGTACAGCCCCAACACGACGAAGGCACCCATCGCCTGCTCCGTCACGAAGGGAAAGTTCGCCGGATCGTACCCCGCCATCTTGGCGAAGGGGCGGATCCCCCAGCTCAGAAGCGTGAAGAACCAGATCGAGAACAGTACATCCGAGGGCACCAGGTAGCCCAGGCCCAGGATCTCGGGCTTGTAGAATACCGTCAATCCTCGCATGGTGTTCCACGGCGATTCGGTGAACAGATTCCCCAGCGGATAGGAGATGCCCAGCGCAGGCACCGAGGGGTTGAAGACCTTGAGGGCGTTGAATACGTTGTACAAGACCGCCAGACTGAAGCCCACCAGCACCACGGGGTCACGGAAGAACCCGATCCTGGCCCAGACCGCCTTCTCCGGCTGAATCATCTCCACCGCCAGGTTTGACACCGGGAAGCTCAGGCGCTCGTCATCCTCCCAGTAGCGCCGCATCAGCGAGACCAGGCAGAACGCAGCGACGAAGTATGCGCTGAGGTATAGCGTCCACACCAAGAAGGGTAGGAGCCAGTGGCGCCAGGGCACGATCGCGGGACCGGCCAGAAACCGGAACGCCCCCTCGAGCGCCGGACCCACCACGGCCACGCGCTCCACCCCCAGCCGGGGAATGGTGCTCTCGCCCCCCTCCCAGAAGACCCTGGCCACCTCCGGGTCCGTCGGGGCCCACTGGGAAGGGATGTGCCCCGCCATTGCCTCCAGATGGTCCGTAGGCTGCCCGAAGTACTGGGTCACCATCAGACAAGGCATCACCTGGCGAAACAGCCCCACCCCGGGCATCGCCGCCGTGATGGCGACGAATACGAAGACCGCCAGGGTCTCGCCCCGGGTGAACACCAGCGACCTGCAAAGCTGCGAAAGGCGCGTCGGCCCTCCCTCGGCCTCCAGCCGCGTCGCCAGGCGGCTCAGCAGCCCCGCCAGGCTCAGTACCACCAGCAGACAGAGGATCGACGCGATCGGTGGGGTGCTCTCCGAGATCTGGCTGGTCAGCGTGACCAGCTCGGCCTGCTTGCTCCAGGCCCCCACCAGCAGCGACATCACCACCGCAACCAGCAGGGCCCGGGCCGTCATGGCCCGCTGCGAAGCGGGAGCAGCGCCGGGCTGCGGCGCGGTAACCGTGGCGGGATTCGCGGTATCGCGGCGTTCCATGATAGCCTCGGGGAGCGGGTCTGCGAATCTGCGAGTCGGCGGCGACGCCGCGCTACTGCGCCAGTGTCCTCAGGATCGCCTCGCGCCAAGCCAACAGCGTCTCCGGAAGGCGGTCGAAGAACTGGGGATGCACGAACACCCCCGGCACCGGGTCCAGCAGCGTCTCCAGCGTGGCCGCCTGCTCCTCGGTCACCCTGCCCTCGGCGAGCGCCCGCCGGGCCGCCTCCATCAGGGCCAGGTCCTCGAGCCCGTCACGGATCACCTTCAGCCGCAGCGAAGGCAGTGTCCCCTGACCGTCGGCGGTGGGGTAGACCACCCAGCCGTTGCCGTTGTGTACGCCGGCGTAGGGGAACCCGGACGGCTCGTCGGAGAGCCTCAGCGTGTCCCAGAAGTCCGGCCCGAAGGTGTAGGCATTGCCGGCCCAGATGAAGACCACCTTCGCCCCGTAGTACCTGCTCATCCACAGGGCCAGACGGTGCTCCAGGGCCGGGTTGTCGATCTGCATGTTCGGGGCATCCACTAGAGGCGCCCGCATCTGCCAGCGCACCGGCAGGTGACAGTAGTAGTGCCACAGCTCGGGGTGCTGCAGCGTCTTGTGCCGCTCGGGGTCGTAGCCGCTGGAGGAGATGTCCGTCATCCATGCGTCGCAGCCTTCATGCATGTTCTCGTGCCAGTCTGAAGCGAGGTAGACCTTCAGGCCCGGGTACTTGTCGCGTACCATCTGCATGAAGGGAATGTTCTGGCCGACAAATGTCTCGTCATCGGGCTCGTCCTGGTTGCTGTAGATGACGGTGCTCGCCAGCCAGCCCTTCTCCTTGAGATGGGCGTACAGGGAGTCGAAGTCCTTGGAGCTCGGACCGTCGACCTCGAAGAGCCTTTGGCCCTTCCCCTCAAGGTATGTGCGGAGGTCATCGAACTTCGCCGGGTCCGCCGGGTCCCACTGCCCTTTCAGAGCGTCCACGGGCATCATGTGGTGCTCCAGGACCAGGGCGCAGTGCTCCCTGTACTGCTCGGGAGTCATCTTGTGCCGACGGAACCAGCCGATGAACGGATAGGCCTTGGGGTCGAGGTCCAGGCCGGACACGAC
Organism: uncultured Armatimonadia bacterium; assembly: GCA_964423635.1. Lineage (GTDB taxonomy): Bacteria > Armatimonadota > Zipacnadia > Zipacnadales > JABUFB01 > CAYRFY01. The sequence continues at coordinate 12,028 of CAYRFY010000172.1, forward strand.
GCGGATAGGAACGGCCGCCTCCGCCGCCCCATCGTGGCCCTGCAAGGTCACCGTGCATTTCAGCGTGCCCGACGCCGTGGGGGGGATGGCCACATCCACCCAGAAGAGACACAGGTCCGCGCCGCCGGCAACGGCGTGCTGAGCCGGCACCAGTGGGTCCGGCCAGCGGTCCGAGGCATAGCGCGGATAGGCGGCGCCCGCCGAGGTGGTGACGAAGACCTGCTTGTAGACCGCGACCTGCGCCCCCTCGGCCTTGACCGCGATGGAGTACTCCGTTTCCCCGGCCCCCATGCGCGGAAGTGCCGCCACCTGGAAAGACAGGGTCTCTCCCGCGGCCGCCCAGCGCTCCGGCACTTGAGCGGCCGGCTCACCCGCCGCCACCGTCTCGCCCCGGAACCAATACTTCACCGGCCACACCTTGACCAGGTCATGGGTGATGCCCAGTGCGAACGACGCGTCGGGCGCCTCGGAGAAGTGTCGCTGGAAACGGGTGAGCTGGTCGCTGAAGGGTAGGCCCCAGGGGTCCACCGTGTTAAGCAGAGCCCTCTCGGCATCGGGGACCTCGGGCGGCGCGCCCTGCGCCGTCGCTGCCGAGAGGATCAGGATCGCCGCGAAAGCTGTGGTTGCCATCGCCGACTGTAGCCACTCCATCTGTCGGCCACCTCCGTATAATGCGCGGTGCTCAGACCGTGACCTATTCGACTCTCGCGGGACGAAGGCCTTCTGGGACGAGCGCGACCCGTTCGCCGGCCATCCCGCCGGTCCGGGGATCGCAGGCAGTCTCCTCCGGCAGGCGCACCCCTGCGTGCCGGGGAATACTCTCCCCAAACACTTCCGGGAGTCTGCGACCGATATGAATGAGTGCGTCATCGAGGACATTCCTGCTCTGGATCACCAGGCCCCTTTGCATCTGGCGGCCATTGCGGCCCTCGAAGCCTACTATGGCGGCAGCGTCGATCTGGCCTACCTCAGCGGCGTCTCGGGCGAGGCGTGGCGGTTCCTGTGCTC
>CAYRFY010000173.1:0-13020 GCA_964423635.1 uncultured Armatimonadia bacterium
GTAGATCTGGCCAGGGACATCGGCTGCCCGAACATCCGCATCTTCGGCGGTGGCACCCCTGAAGGCCGGGAGTTCTCGGAGGTGAAGAAGTACGTGGCCGAGGCGGTGGGCGCGTGCGCACAGCACGCCGGACAGGCCGGCGTGTACCTGTGCTTTGAGACCCACGATTCGTACTGCCATTCGGCGGACGCGCTGGAGATCGTCACCGCTGCCGGACACGAGCATGCCGCCATCTGCTGGGATATCATGCACCCGTTCCGCGTGGGGGAGACGATGCAGCAGAGCTTCGACAACGTTCGGGCCCATGTGCGCCACTGCCACGTGCACGATGGGGTCCGGCCGGAACACGGCGGCCCGGACGGCTGGGACCTGGCGCTCATGGGCGAAGGCGACATTCCCCACGCCGAGGCCTTCTCTCTGCTGGCAGGCATCGACTTTCCGGGAGCGATGTCCGGGGAGTGGATCAACTTCCTGCCCGCCGACGAGGTTCTGCCCCACGACGCGGCGGTGATGCGGCGGTACCGATCAGAAGCGATGGCGGGTCGGTAAGCCCCGATCGTGGGGGAGACGAACCTCAGTCCTCGGAGGTGATGGCCGTCGGCGCAGATCATTGAAGGGAGAACCGGTATGGAGAGACCGAAGTTCTGTGTGTTGGGAGCCGGGCATGGCGGTACGGCCATGGCGGCGCACCTGGCCCTGATGGGCTTTGAGGTCAACCTGTGGAACCGCTCGCCGGAGCGGATCGAGTCCATCATGGCGGTTGGGGGCATCGAGCTTCTGCCTCCCGACGACGGGCGGACCGAGGGCGGCGTGGGCAAACTGGGCTACGTGGGCATCAACTGCGGCGAGGCCATCGCGGGCGCGGATATCCTGATGGTTGTGGTACCGGCCACCGGGCACGTGGAGATCGCTCAGGCCATGGCCCCGCATGTGCGGGAGGATCAGATCGTAGTGCTCAATCCCGGGCGTACCGGCGGCGCCCTGGAGTTCCGCCACGTGCTTTCGGCCTCGGGCTGCCAGGCACATCCCCTCATCGCTGAGACGCAGACGTTCATCTATGCAAGCCGGGTGGTCGGGCCGGCCCAGGCCAGGGTTTTCGCGGTCCAAAACAGTGTCCGCATGGCCGCCTTGCCCGGCTACCGCACCGCCGAGGCCGTCAAGGCGGTCCGCGTCGCCTATCCTCAGTTTGTCCCGGCCAGCAATGTATTGCGCACCAGCCTCGACAACGTCGCTGTCATGTTCCACCCGGCGGTGATGCTCGTCAACGCCGCGCGGATCGAGGACACCGGCGGCGACTTCGAGTATTACCTCCAGGGCGTGACGCCCTCTGTCGCCAACTATCTGGAGGCCGTTGATAAGGAACGCATTGGGGTGGCTGATGTGGTGGGGATCGGCGCCATGCCCGTGCGCACCTGGCTGTATATGTCCTATGACGCCGCGGGCCGCGACCTGTACGAAGCCGTGCGCTCCAACCCGGGCTACAATGGTATCCGAGCTCCCCAGTCCCTGGCGCACCGCTACCTGCTGGAGGATGTGCCCACCAGCCTTATCCCCATGATCTCCCTGGGCGAGCAGTATGGCGTGGAAACACCCACCATGCGCAGCATCGTGCACCTTGCCTCTCTCCTGCTGGAGCAGGACTTCTGGAGCATCGGCCGTACGGTGGATAGCATGGGGGTGCGCGGCCTCGGCGTGAGGGAGCTGCTCAAGTTCGTCAATGAGGGGGAGGCTCCCGATGCCTAGTATCCTGGCCTGCTCCCTGGGCAACTGCGTACACATCAGCGGGGTCCTGAGCTTCCTGCGCATCGCGCAAAGTGTGGGCTATGAGACCACCTTCCTCGGCGCGGCCACCCCTGTGGACGCGCTGCTGGACGCCGTGGAGCAGCACGACCCCGACCTCATCGCGGTCAGCTATCGACTAACGCCCGAGGTGGCCGCCGAGCTGTTCTCTGAGCTCGGGCAGGGCCTGGCGGCGCGTGGGTTGAGCAACAAGCGCCTGGCTCTGGGAGGCACGCCGCCGGTGGGCGAAGTGGGACGCGCAAGCGGCCTGTTCGAGGCCGTCTTCACCGGCCTCGAGGGCCCCGAGGAGGTCAGGGCCTATCTGGAGGGCCGGGCGCGCGCCCGCGCGGGAGAAACACCGGCCAGTACCCTGGTGGACAGGATCCGCCGGCGGACGCCGCAGCCGCTCCTGCGCCATCATTACGGGCAGCCCACCGTGGAGGCCACCATCGAGGGTGCCCGACGCCTCGCCCTGGCCGAGGCCGTCGATGTGCTCTCCATCGGACCCGACCAGAATGCCCAGGAGCACTTCTTCCGGCCGCAGGAGATGAAACCTGAGCTCACCGGCGCCGGCGGCGTGCCCCTGCGCACGCCCGACGACCTCCGCGCCATCTACGACGCCACCCGCTGTGGCAATCACCCGCTTGTCCGCTGCTACAGCGGTACCCGCGACCTCATCCGCTGGGCCGAAGTGCACGTGGAGACCATCGACAACGCCTGGGGCGCCATCCCGCTGTACTGGTACAACACACTGGACCGCCGGTCCAACCGGCCACCGCGGCAGTCCATCGCCGAGAACATCGACGCCATGGCCTGGTACGCCCGGCGCGGCCGCCCCGTGGAGTGCAACGAGGCCCACCACTGGTCCATGCGCGATTCCCACGACACCATCGCCGTGGCCGCCGCGTATCTCGGGGCATACGTCTGCAAGCAGGTGGGAGTGGAAACCTACGTCTCGCAGTACATGTTCAACTCTCCGGCGAGTACCGCCGGTGCCATGGACCTGGCCAAGATGCTGGCTAAGAAGCAGCTCATCGAGACCCTGTGTGACGATCGCTTCTCCGTGGTCCATCAGACCCGGGCCGGGCTATTGTGCTTCTCCCCGGAGCCCGATGTTGCCAAGGGCCAATTGGCGGCCTCCACCGTGCTGCAACTGCAACTGGCGCCGCACATTGCGCATGTGGTGGGGTTCTGCGAAGGCGACCACGCCGCGACCGTTGAGGACATCATCGAGAGCTGTGACATCGTCCGGGGCGCGCTGCGTCAGGCCCTGAGCGGTTCTCCGGACATGACGCGCGACCCGGCGGTGCAGGAGCGCAAGGAGGAGCTGGTGGCGGAGGCGGAACTGCTTCTGGAGGCTCTGCGCGGGCTGGGTGACGGGTCTCCGGACCCGCTGTGCGACCCGGAGGTGCTGGCCCGGGCAGTGGCCGAGGGCTACATGGACGCGCCCCAGCTTTGCGGTAACGAGTGGGCCGCCGGGAAGCTGGCCACCGCGCCGGTAGACGGCGCGATCCGTGCCATCGACTTCGACCCGGGGCGGGTGATCGACGAAGCGGAGAGGCTGCGGCGGCTGAGAGGATAGATGCGTGTGCTTTGCCGTAGCGACGAAGCAAGCGGCCCACCCAATGAGGGTGGGCCGTATCGCTGTGTGTCGTGTCCTGCGGGCCGCCGCGTTACGGCGTGGCCCAGTACTTGTCACGGCTCGAGGCGTCGCCGACCACCTCGCGCTTGAACGACTTGACGTGTCCGTCGCAGAAGGCGACGTTGCACTGCTCGTTGTGCCACCCCTCCGGCTTGCCGTAGTAGCCGCCGGCAGAGGAGGCCACTCCCGGGTCGTAGAGACTGATGTACGTCGAGCCGTCCAGGAACATGATGATCTCGGAGACGCGGTTGATCTGGGCCAGATTCTTGCCGTGCTCCGGCGGCCAGCCGCTCTCCTCGAAGTTCGAGAATACCCAGTTGTAATTGCAGCCATAGCTGGCGGTGATGGCCGCGTTGCCACGGCTGGGGCAGACGAAGATCTGGGAGTTCTTGACGTACGGCATGATGACTTCCATCCAGTACCGCGCCCCAGCCGGTACCGTGGCCTCGAAGTTGTAGTACGGCGGCAACGTATCGTCATAGTCCTGGGCGTACATCAACACACCCAGTGCAATCTGCTTCTCGTTGGACAGACACGACGACTGTCGCGCCTTCTCCCGGGCCCGCGCGAACACGGGGAAGAGGATAGCAGCGAGGATCGCGATGATGGCGATGACAACAAGCAATTCGATGAGCGTAAAGCCGGTTCGACGCACTGTGGCCTCCTGGCGGCCTGACACGACAAGACGGTTTTGACTGCGCTCAACCAGGACGCAAAACAGAAGCCGGCCACATATCCGTCGATCGCGCCGAGCTCGCACCAACCAGGGGCGAACCGGGCACAGCAGACGTCGCGTCGCCGAGAACTGCCTGTCCATGTATTGTGCGGCGTCGCAGCCCACGGCCGGGTTTCCCGTGCCGGGCCTGTTGGTGATGGTTGCTACGTATAACATGATACCACATTCTGGGGCCGCGCAACACGTCCATTTCGTGGTCTGGGCTGCAGGGCCGTAACGGTGGCCGCACCGGGGCCGGCCGGTTCTATCTGCCCGGCTTCGGAGGCCGGAGGGCCTCATGCGGGGAATAGTCCCGCAAACTCGTCTATTGCGCCACTCTGCGGAGGATTGCTCGATGACTCTCTCGCTGCTCTGTGTCAGCGTTGTCTCGATACTGCTTACCCTTCCGGCCTGCGCTTCGACGGTGCGCATCGACCCCGCGGGCGGGGCGCCCCGCATCGTGGTGGACGGGCAGCCCGTGCGTGCCCGGATGTTCTACGGTGGCCGCAGTAACGCGCCGCTGCCCATCGGGCCCGAGGCGTCGGTGCAGGACTTTGTCTTCACGGCGGTCGGTACGGCGGCGGGCAACGGTACGGTGCACTTCCGGTTCGGCGCCGCCCCGGGCGAAGTCATCCTCGACGATATCCGGGTCACGGACCTGGATACGGGGGCCGACGTGGTCCCCACCGTGGGTTTCGAGGGCGGGCAGGATGACTTCGAGCGCGACTGGGCTTTCTGGCCCACGGGGGAGGAGAACACGACGGCCCGGATGGAGGTCTTGCCGGGCGTGGGCCGAGACGGCTCGGCAGGGCTGAAGGTGAGCCTCACGCCTCCTCCGCCCGGCGAGCCCTGGCCGGACTTTCACATCTACCACCGGGCCAACCTCACCCTGGAGAAGGGGCATAGCTACCGGATGACCTTCTGGGTGCGGGCCGATGCGGCGCGCAACCTGCTGGTGGCCTTCTACCGTCCGGGCGCCCCCTTCGTATTTCTCGGCGGCCCGGCCGAGAGCTTCACCTCGCAAATCGAGTTGGCGGCGGCGGTGGGGGTCGACTTGGTCAGCTTCGCCATCGGCTGCCCCTGGCCCGAGCCCGGTGAAGAGGCGGATTTCGGCGTTGTGGATGCCATCTGCCGGGATGTTCTGAACGCCAACCCCAATGCCCTGCTACTGCCCCGCTTCGGGGTCGAGCCGCCGGCGTGGTGGAAGACGGCACACCCCGACGACGTGATGGTGTGGGAGGATGGGTCTCGGCCGCACGGAGTGGTGGTGGCTTCCGAGGCCTATCGGCGCGATGCGGCCCGGAACGTGGCGGCGCTGGTGTCGCACCTCGAGGAGACCTTGGGTGACCGGATGGCCGGCTACCACCCCTGCGGCCAGCATACCGGCGAGTGGTTCTACCTGGGAACCTGGACACCGCTGCTCAACGGCTACTCCGTGGGGGATACCCGGGAGTTCCGGCGCTGGCTGACGGAGACCTACGCCACCGATGCGGCGCTGGCCGAGGCCTGGGCCGACCCCGATGTAACCCTGGAGACGGCGGCGGTGCCCTCGGCTAAGTCCCGGCACGCGGCGTTGAGCGGCGTGCTCCGCGATCCGGTCGCCGAACGGCCAATCCTCGATTTCTCCCGTTTCCAGCAGGAGGCCATGGCCGACTGCGTCTGCGCTCTGGCCCGAGCGGCGCGTGAGGCCTGTGGTGGCAGAAAGCTCGTGACCTTCTTCTACGGCTACGTCTTCGAGTTCGGGGCCGTCGGCAATGGTCCCGCCACCTCCGGCCACTATGCCCTGCGCCGCGTCCTGGACTGCCCGGACATCGACCTCCTGTGCTCACCGATCTCGTATTGCGACCGCGGTCTGGGCCAGAGCGCCCCGGCGATGACGGCCGCCGAGAGCGTGGCTCTGGCCGGCAAGATGTGGCTGTACGAGGACGACACCGCCACCTATCTGAGCTCAGGGACCTACCCCGGCTGGCAGGACAAGGTGGAGACGCTCGCCCAGACCAATGCGCAGCTTGTGCGCAATGTGGCCCAGTGCGCCATGCGCAACTTCGCCACCTGGTGGATGGACCTGGGCGCGACGGGATGGTTCGACGATCCGGGGATGTGGGCGGAGATGGCGCGACTGGAAGCGCTGGACAGAGCTCTGCTCGATACCCCCACGCCGTACCGGCCGCCGATCGCCGCGGTGCTGGACGAGACCAGCATGCTTCGCGTGGCGGCCGGCGGAACCACGGTCACCCGCCCCGCGGTCTACGAGGTCCGCAGGGCTCTTGCCCGCACCGGGGCGCCGTACGGCCAGTACCTGATGGACGACGTCGCCGCCGGCCGCGTAGAGGCCGAGGTCTACGTCATGCTCGCCACCTGGGCGCTGTCGCCACAGCAGCGCACCGATCTCCTGCGCGCGACCCGGGGAGCCGCGAAGGTCTGGTGCTATGCTCCCGGCTACCACGACGGGTACAGCACATCCCTCCTGGCCATGCGGGAGTTGACGGGCTTCGAGCTGGCCCCGATTACCCTCGAGAAGGCTCTCGCCGAGCCCACCGAGGCCGGCAGGGCGCTGGGGCTCACCCGCGGCCTCGGAGTGGACGGCCCGGTCACCCCTCTGTTCGCCGCCACCGACGCAACCGCCGCGGAGACGCTGGCCACCTATCCGGACGGCTCGGCGGCCATCGCTCTGCGGCAGACACCCGACGGCCCCTCGCTCTTCGTGGGACCACCGGGGCTGACCTCAGAGCTGCTCCGCCTCATCGCCGGGCAGGCCGGGGTGCACCTTTACACTCAGACCGACTGCAATGTGTACCAAAACGGCCCCTACGTTGCCCTGCACACATGCGAGGCGGGGCCTCTTGAGGTCAACACGGGTGCGGCCGAGCCGGTGGTGGACATGCTCACAGGAGAGACGATCAGCCGCGGGCCGGTGGTGAGTCTCGAGACACAGATGGGGGAGAGCTACGTCTGGAGGGTGCGAGCAGACCGATAGGGAAGCCCCCGCGAGGTCGGCAAGTCACGAGTCAACGGCAGGGGCGTAAGCTGAAGCCCATCCCGGCACCGGCCACGCGAGGGGGAGGAAGAGACGGTGCTGCCTGCGGCTCCCTGTGCCCTTGGCTGTCACCAGTTCCCTGTGACCTGTGGTCCTGCTATTCCTTGTTCCCGCTACAGGAGACGTCGCAGCCTTCCTCGATCAGACAGCCGCCGCGCTCGTTGCCTACAAGGTCGCAGTTTTCCACATCGCCGCCACCGGCGTCGTGGACCCAGATGCCCAGGTGGGCATTGCCGGTGATGGTGCAGTGCAGGATGGAGGGTCGTCCGGAGCGCACCTCCACCCCCGATGCGGCATTGCCGAAGATCCGGCAGTTCTCCACGATGCCCTGGCCGTTATTGGCCACCAGTACGCCGCACTGCAGCCCATCGTGGATCTGACAGTCCTTCACATGCGGCCTGCCCCCGGCGCCGATCTCCACTCCCGCCAGGGCGTTGGTGTGGATGTCGCAGTCGGCCACGATGCCCCGGGCATTCTCGCCGATCCACACACCACAGCCGCGGTGCTCGTAGATGCGGCAGTGCTGGATGACGGGGTTGCCCCCGTTCGCCACCTCGATGCCCTGCTTTCCGCTCTCGTAGATTCGGCAGTTTTCAATGGTCCCCTTGCCCCCATTGGAGACCAGTATCCCGCTGCCCTGACTGCCGTGGATGCGGCAGCCGCGGATGATGGGATCGGCGTCGGGACCGTGAATGTCGATGCAGCTTGCCTCCGCTGTGGAGCTGATGTCGCAGCTCTCCATAAGCAGCCGGCCACGGCGCACCATCACCGCGGCATAGCCGATACCGGCGCGCGAGCGCAAAGTGACATTGCGGATGGTGGCTTCGTCGCCCCGCATCGTGAGGCAGTTGTCGTTGCGGCGCTCCTCGATGACGATGTCCCGCACCGGTCCGTCGCCGATGATCTCGACCTTCTGGTCGATGAGCAAGGACTCCCGGTACAAGCCGGGGCGCACGATGATGCGCGTGCCTTCGGTGGCCGCCTCCAGTGCCTGGGAGATGCGTCGGTAATCGCCGCTCTCCGGGTCGACGATCAGGGTCTTGGGGGGCGCCTTGGCGTCCTCACCGGCCTGGTCGGAGGGGACCGCCAGGCCCGGCGCCGCGCGGCGGATGGCATCGATGAAGTCGCCGACACTCTGCGGCCGATCGTCGACGCGGATGGACATCGCCCACATCACGGCATCGCTGACACCCCGGGCGATGCTGGGTACCAGCCTGTGGGGCGGGATGAGCTCCACCCCGGAGGCCCTGTCCGTGGCCTGCACCGGCCGCTGACCGGTGAGCAGGTGGTAGAGCGTGGCCCCCAGCGCGTAGATGTCGCTGAAGGTGCCGAAGCGGGCGCGCTGACCGTACTGCTCCAGGGGGGCGTAGCCGGGGGTGACCATGGCCGTCATCGGGCGCGTGGCGCCGGCGGCGAACTCCCGGGCGCTGCCGAAGTCCAGCAGCACGGCGCGATCGCCGGCGACGACGATGGCATTCTCCGGCTTGATGTCGCGGTGCAGCAAGTTGGCGGCATGAACCTCCTTGAGCCCCGCCCCGATGCTCTCCACGTACCTCACGGCCTCGGCCTCGGACAGGCGGCCGTGGCGCGCGATGAGCTCGCACAAAGTGGGGCCCCGCAGCAACTCCTGCACCATGTAGGAGGTGTTGTTTTGCTCGAAGTAGCCGAAGATGCGCACGATGCTGGGGTGTTGAAAGCGCGCCAGGACGCGGGCCTCCTCCAGGAAGCTGTCCCGCGCGGCCGCGAACTCATCCGCCGTCATGCCGCCACCGAGGACCACGGCACTCTCGCTGCGGGTGCATCCGGCCGGGAAGAACTCCTTGATGCCCACCGGGCGGCGGAGCATGGGCTCGCTGCCCTGATACGTAATCCCAAAGCCGCCCTGGCCCAGCACCTTGCCCACGGTGTAGGTCCCGCCCTTGAGCTTGGCCCCCGCGGGCAGCACGTGCACACTCTCGGCGGCCGCGGAAAGCGTCAGCGGCGCACCACAGGCGCTGCACTTGCCCGCCGAGACCGGATTCTCGGCGTTGCACACCGTGCAGCGCACGGGGCTTTGCTCTGTTGCGGGGCCCTGTCGGGCCGGAAGACCAGCCATGTGCTCTTTGCTCGCTTCTCAGTCGTGCGCTGGTGCCCTCGCCGCCATCGGTCGCCGTCGCCGGACGCCTCGCGCCGAATCTGCTTCTCGCCGGCGTAAACCTGCCGTCCCGCCGTTCGCAGGCTCCTGGGTCGGGATGCAGAACCCGCCCCTCCTGGGCCTGCGGGGGGGGCCGCGCCAAAGCATGCACCGCTTTGGCGCTGGATGTGCGTCCGAAAAGCCCGCCTTCGCCAAGAGTGTCATTCTGAGAGCGTCCACTCCCGGAGGGAGCAGCTCGTACAATCCCCTGGCATTCAACGGGATTCTTCGCCCAAGCGTCGCAAGCTCGAGCTTGCGACGCCGACGCTCCAGAATGACAGAAACCGGGCCGGCCGGACTTTTCGGCCGGACTTCTAGGCCCCGCTGACGCGACGGATTTCCTCCTCCGACAGTGTGTTGTGCAGCTTCCTCGTGTCGTTGACCCGTACACTCTGCGTCCGCCCCCCCAGAGCGACGGTGCGGCGCGTGCCGGGGGAGATACTCCCCGAGCTGTCCAGCTCGTCCAGGGCCGTCTCGATCATCATCGTCACCGAGGTATTGCCCAAACGGCGCGTCAGGCCGGCGGCCATCTGCAGCGTCTGGCGGGCACGGCCGGCGTCCACCGAGGACAGGTCCACGGCCTCGCGCATCATGCGGTCCACGTTCTTTTGCTGCACGTATCCGAGCACCTCGGCATCTACCTCGACGATCGCCGACTCGTCCGTGGTGAAGTCAATGGCCAGGTCCAGCGGCGTCAGGATGCGGTGCTCTCCCAGGCCCGGAACGTCGGCCACCATCGACAGCGTTGCTATGCGGGCGGAGGCCACGGATCGGCTGACCTCAGAGACGGTGAACTCGAACACGAACACGGTGTGGTCGCCGGCGGCTACGTTGCCCAGTCGCACGGCGCTGTCGTCCGGCGTGGCTTCGGCCAGACTGGGATAGACCCGGGTAACGCTCTCAAGCCTCACACCGTCGGCCAAGGCGACGGTGGCCTGCAGATCGGTGACGACCTCCCGCACTACCGAGCCGATCTCGGTCTCAAGATAGGCGGGGAAGTCGCGGATGTCCCGCAGGTGATAGGGCCGGCCCTGGGTGGCATCGGCCATGTCCCGCATGAGGGTCTCGTTGTACTCCTCGCCCAGACCGATGGCGACGATGGGGGTGTTCTCGCCTGCCAGCTCATCGCTCACGCGTCGACACTGGTCCTCGTCCGAGGTCTGTCCGTCGGTAAGCACCAGCGCACGCTTGGCCACATGGGGAGAGACCCCCCGCAACTCCTCGCGGACCAGTCCCAATCCGCGGCCCATGTAGGTGCCCGCGGCTCCGCCGCGCAGACGCTCGATGGCCTCGTGGATCAACGAGCGCTCGGAGACGGCGGTGAGCGGCAGGAGCGTCTGGGCCTTCTCGTTGAAGTGCACGATGGCCAGGCGGTCGTCGCCGGCCAGGCGCTCATCATTGGCCAGCGCGTGGGCCGCCTCGATGGCCCGGTCCAGCTTGGTCGGCAGGCCCAGGTCCACGGACATCTCGGCCCGGCCATCAGAATCGCGAACGGGACCATGAAGCCCCAGGCGCTCGATCTGCGCTATGGCCTCCTCCTGATCCGCGAAATCTCGCATCGAGCCGCTGGTATCGATCAGTAACGCCACAGCCAGCGGCGGGCGTGCTCCTGCCGTCTCCCCCTGGGGGATCAGCTTGAGCATAGCGAACAGCTTCTGAGGTTCGTCGGTCGCCGACCTCAGGGCTGAGCGGTGTGGGATGAAGGTGACGTCGAGCATGCGAGACTCCCTTTGCAGCTCTGGTCTGCGTTCCCGGGTGCGCCTGGCCGAGGCCCTCAGCCCACATCTAGGCGGGCCAGGACTACCGTCGCGTTGTCGGGGCCGCCTCTGCGCAGAGCCGTCTCCACCAGGGCATCGGCCGCCTTCTTGAGGTCCGGGGCATGACTGCCCACGATCTGCAGCATGTCATGCTGAGCCACAGGCTCCCATACTCCATCGCTGCACAATAAGAGCACATCGCCCGGGCGCAACGTCAGCGTCGGCGCTCCGGCGGCCTCCTCCAGCGTGTCCACGAAGTACGGGGGCAGCGGCTGCCGGTCTCCCAGCGAGCGGGTCACGTTCCCCCGGTCCGGGTGGTGGGGGACCTGCTCCATGTCGATCTGGTCCTGCAGCGCCAGCGCCATCGCCACCGAGTGGTCCCGGGTCAGAAGGCGCGCATCGTTACCCCGGAGCAGATACAGTCGGCAGTCGCCCACATGGGCCACTGTGAGACGGTCGTCGACCAGACAGGCACAAAGCAGCGTGGACCCCCCGCGGAGCTGGGCCTCGGCCAAACGATCGCAGACCCTGGTATTGGCCGCGATGGCCCAGTCGCGCAGCATCGCCGTCTGCTGCTGGGCCGAGATGCTCTTGCCCAGGCTGAAGGTCTCCACTGCCTGCTGCTGGATGGTCTTCACCGCCGCGTCGCTGGCCACTTCGCCGCCCTGCATGCCGCCCATCCCGTCGGCGACCCCCAGCACGACCCAGGACTGGCGGCCCTGCTCGGACTGCAGCTCTCCGGCCAGGTGCATGTAGGCGTCTTGGTTCTCGATGCGTGTGGGCTCCAACCCCACGCTGGTGCAGGCTCCCACGGAGTAGTTGACCGTGGGGGCATAGCGCCTGGCCAGTTGCAGCAGAGCCGCGTGCAGCTCCTTCATCGTGGAAAAGCGCGTCTCCGGGGCTCCCAGACAGCGGTGCAGGATCTGCGGGACACCGGCCACCGGGTCCGGGGGTTCCCATGTGCTGAGCTCGGCCCCGGTCTCGGCGATGGGCTGGCCCGTCACGGCGTGGAACAGCAGCGCCCCGACGGCATAGATGTCCGCGCGCTCGTCCACCGGGCCGCGGTTCACCAGCTCCGGAGGCGAGTACCCTGCGTGGTAGAAGTTGCCCGCAGGCTCCTGGCCCAGACGCGTGGCGTAGCTCAGATCCAGCACTCTCACCGGCTTGCTGAGCATGACCCGACCGGAGCGCAGGCCCAGATGCACCCAGCCCCGCTCGTGCAGGTGGGACAGGGCGAACGCCACCTGTGCCAGCACAGAAAGCACTCGGGGAACGCTGAGTTTGCCCTCCGCCACGGCCTCCGCCAGTGTCTTGCCGCTGGTGCCCTCGAGGGCCAGGTACGAGCGCCCCTCAGCCCGGAAGCAGGCCAGTACCCTGGGGAACATCGGGCAACTCAGGTCACCGAGGACCTCCGCCTGATGACGCAGCCTGGCCGCCGCGGCCTCACTGAACGCCTCCTGCAGCCACACCCGTCGCGGGTCGCCGTCGATGCCGGCTTCGTACTCGAAGAACCCCGCGGTCTGATCGGAGGTGATGGGGTCCAGAATCCGGAACTGCTTGCCGTCCGGAGCGGCCACCACCGTTCCCGTGGGCAGCGGCTGGATCGCCGGAGGCGCGTGAACATCCCCCACCTCGGTGAGGCTCAAGGACACCGTGATCCGGAACTGCCGTCCATCCGGGGTGGTGACGATCGTTCCCACCGGCAGGGGGTTGATGAACGGCCGCACCCCTACTGTCTCGTCCAGATCGAGCATGCCCGCATCCGGCGCGGGGTCTTCGTCCCCCAGCAGTGTGACCGATGCGTGGTGCGTCGCATCGGGCGATGGTGACGTCGGCTCGGAACTCTCTTCGGGCTCCGGCGCGTGCTGTTCCCCTTCCGGCAGGTCGTCCCTGTCGAGGGGGAGGTCGGTAGCGTGC
>CAYRFY010000174.1:0-12981 GCA_964423635.1 uncultured Armatimonadia bacterium
GCTGCGTGGGGACGTCCCGGTGGTGCGGGCCGGCAAGGTCCGGCCCGCCTTGGTCTTGTCGCTGGCCCGCAAGGGCCGGCTCCTGGAACTGACGTCGCAGTACGAGGATGCCGTCGATGCCTACCGGCAGGTGGAGAAGGAGGCCATGGGCCAGCACTCCCCCATCGCCGCCTTCGCAGGCGTCAGCGTGGGACGCATATACTTCGACAACATCCGCAACTCCAAGAGCGCCGTCAAGCAGTACAATGCCGTCTGGACGAACTACATCACCCACCAGACGGCCGGCCAGACACACCTGCACACGTGGGTTCCGGCCGCCAAACCCGAGGCCGAGACGTGGACCAAGCTCCCCCTGCGGGATGCCATCGGCCCAACCCTGGACAAGCTCAGCTCCGAGAGCTTCTGGTACAAGTTCGTCGCCCTCTTCGTGGCCCTCTGCGGCGGGAATGCCGCCCTCGGAGTGCTCCTCATCGCGGTGATTGTGCGCCTCATCATCTGGCCGCTGACCAAGAAGCAGCTCGAGTCGGCCGAGGCGATGAAGCGGCTCCAGCCGCAGATCAAGGAGCTGCAGAGCCGCTGCGCCGATGACAAGCAGAAGTTCCAGCAGGAATTCTGGAAGCTTTGCCAGGCCAACGGGGTCAACCCCCTCGGCGGCTGTCTGCCCCTGCTGGTGCAGATGCCGGTGCTCATCGCCGTCTATGGCGGCATCCGCGGCTACATCGTGGAGTTTGACAAGGCGTCCTTCCTGTGGGTCGGCAACCTGGCCTCCCCCGACATGCCCCTGCTGATTGCCTATACGATCAGCATGATTCTGTTCCAGAAGATGACGATGAAGACCAACCCCGGGGCGGCGATGGACCCGCAGCAGGAACAGCAGCAGAAGATGATGATGTGGATGATGCCGGTGATGTTCTTCTTCATGTTCAAGACGTTCCCGGCGGCCTTCATCCTCTACTGGCTGGGGACCAACATCATCTACTTCGCCCAGCAGTGGAACTACACGCGCCGCGCCGCTAAGCTCGGCCCCGAAGCGCCCGTGGCCGCCAAGAAGCAAGGCGGCTTCGTAGCTTCAATGGTGCGGGCGCTGTCCGGCGAGGCGCCGACTGAGGGCGACAGCGAACAGGCCGAGACGCCCAAGCCCGAGGTAGACCGCCGCAGCATGGAAGACATTCGCCGCGAGCAAAAGCAGGACAAGCGCGGCAAGGGACGGAAGCGCAAGTAGCTGCGCCGCGGCTTTTGACATCGCTCACACTACCGCCCGTCCCGGAGCCGGGACGGACGTGGCCGTAGAAGGGAGTTGTGACCCATGAGGTCAGTGGAGGCGACAGGCAAGACGAAGGAGGAAGCGGTGGCGGAGGCCGCAAGAATGCTGGGAGTCGAGCCGGACCGGCTGACGGTGGAGCTGCTCGAGGAATCCAAGAAGCTGCTGGGCCTGTTCGCCGGCCACGAGGTGAAAATCCGCGCCACCGTGCCGGACGAGGAGGCCGATGCCGCCGTATCCGACGACCCGCAGGATGAGCCTCAGGCTCCGGCCTCCGACAGCCAGGAAACCGGGGCCGACGAAGCCCCGCAAGACGATTCGGACGCGGCCGCCAATTACGCCTGCGAGGTCCTGGACGAGATCCTCAGCCGCATGACTCTCGACGCCACTGCGCAGCTTCGGGCCGCAGGCGAAGATGAGATCGCCATCGACATCGTGGGCGCCGATGCCAAGCAGCTCATCGGTCGTCACGGCGAGACCCTCAACGCGCTTCAATTGCTCACCGGCATCATCATCTCCCGGAGATTCACCGGGGTCGGACGCATCGCCATCGATGCCGAAGGTTACCGCGAGCAGCGACGCCTCATGCTCGAGCGCATGGCACATCAGCATGCCGAGCAGGCCAAGGAAGCCGGCAAGGAGATCGTCATCAAGGACCTCAAACCCCACGAGCGACGTATCGTACACCTTGCCCTCCGCGACGATCCGGAGATCGAGACGTACTCCGAGGGCGAAGGAGATGACCGCTATCTGGTGATCTCCCCCATCATCGAGTAGCCCTCCGGGCCGGAGCTCAACCCAAGACGCAGGAGACTGTCCGGCCTGGTAAACGAGGCGGAGACGGTGTCCTGCGTTTGTGTGCCGGTTGGAGTCAGCAAGTCGGCGAGTCGCGGGTCACGAGTCAACGGCCACGGTCCCGCAGGGCGGGAGCAACGGCGGTCGACGGAAACGGCAGGCAACGGCGACGGCGGTCAACGGCGAGTCAGCGGAAACGGCGGTCGACGGTGACGGCGAACGCGTCCATTCACCGCGGCCACCGGGCAGGCGGCCCTTAGCCCCACCTGTGGAAGGGAATGTCTCATGGCAGGATCTGAGAGCAATACCGCCTCCCACGTGAGGCAGGTCAGCGCTTCGGAGGTGGACGAACACCTGGCGGCCTTAGTAGGCAACGCGGCCGCCGTCGCGGCCGTTGCCTCCGCGGTCGAGGGCACCCTCGGCCCCAAGGGCCTCAACTGCATGCTCGTTGACCGCTTCGGCGATGTCACCATCACCAACGATGGCTCCACCATCCTGGACAAGATCGACGTCAGCCATCCGGCCTCCAAGCTCTTGATCCAGGTGGCCCGGGCCCAGGACCGCGAAGTGGGCGACGGCACCACGACGGCCACAATCCTCGCCAGCGCCCTCATCAGCGCCGGCGTCGACAGGGTGCGACAGGGGGTCCCGGTCGCGAAGGTCGTCGAGGGGATCGCAATCGGCATGCGCGTCGCGCAGGAGGCCATCCTGCAGGCCACGGTCGAGGTGTCGGGCATCGATGATCCGCTGCTGCAGAGGGCGGCCTTCATCGCCGGACGTGAGGACGCCGAGATCGCCGGCCTCGCGCTGCGGGCCGCGGCCGGCGTCCCCGAGGCGCAACTGCTTTCCGACCCCGCGTTCCGTCTTGCCGACCATACCCTGGCCAAGGAGGGCGCCGAGAGTCAGGTTGTCGCCGGACTGGTGATCGATAAGGAACCCATGAACCGCCAGATGCCCGGGGAGGTCTCCCCGGCCCGGGTGCTGCTCATCGACGACGCCCTCGAGCCCGAGGTCATCGAGGAGGAGGCACTGCGCACCGAAGCGGGTTTCCAGCGCTACATGGAGCTGCAGTCTCAGTTCAAGGACGACCTCGCGGCTCTGGTACTCAGCGGCGCCAATGCGGTGTTCGTGCGCAAGGGCGTGTGCGAACCGGCGGAGGAGGCGCTCACCGGCCACGGGATCCTGGTGGTGCGGCGCATGCTGGCCCGTGACCTGGCTCGTCTCGCCGAGTTCACCGGCGGAGCGGTGGTCAAGCGCAGCGGCCTGCGGCGCTCCCCCGAGGAACTGGGCCAATGTCTGGGGCACGCGGAAGGCGTGGTGCACGACCGCCGTCTGGAGCACATCCGAGTCACCGGCGGGGCGGCTCAGCCGGCGGCCACGATTCTCGTGGGAGCGGCCACCCGCGAGGTGCGAGAGGAGCGGCAACGCATCGCCCAGGACGCCGCCTGCGCCGTGCAGGCAGCCGCGCGGGGCGGAGTGGTACCCGGCGGCGGTGCGGCGGAGCTCTACGCCATGCGCCGGGTGCAGATGGCACGCCAGACCATGAGCGGCCTGGCCGCCTACGGAGTGGACTGCGTCGTCGAGGCCCTGCGGCGCCCGCTGGCCCAGATTGTGAGCAATGCCGGGTTCAACCCCCTGGAGAAGGTGGAGGAGGCCATCGCCGCCGGCGTTACTCACGACAGCGCGGCCTACGCGGTGAACTGCGACAGCGGCGAGGTCGTCGACATGATACAGGCCGGGGTCGTGGACCCGGCTCCCGTCAAGACTCATGCGCTCCGGGCGGCCCGGGAGGTCGCCGAGGCGATCCTCAGAATCAGCGTCGTGATCCGCAAGAAGGACGAGAGGGTCTCCGGCGACGGGGTGCCGGGGTAGCACAGCCGGCGGGGGCGACATGGAGGTGGCCCGCGGTGTCGCAAGACGGGTGGCCCGCTCCTGCCCTCCCCACCGGCGCTGTTGGCAGCATAGGAGGTCGTCGACATGCAAAAGGGCCCCAACAACAAGCGACGTATCCACATAGAGACCGAGAACAGCGACACACTACCGGCCGCCGAGGAGTCCGTCGTGGCCCAAAACCAGGGCGCAGCGCCACCGGACGAGGATGCGGAGATGCTGCAACCGGAAGCCGAGCCCGTGGATGAACTCACCGCCTTGCGGCGGGAGCTGGAGACCGAAAGGGACGCCCGCCTGCGGGCCCTGGCCGAGATGGCCAACTACCGCAAGCGCACCCAGGAGGAGCGTGCCCAGCAACTGCAGTTCGCCAATGAACAGCTTCTGCAGGACCTGATCCCGGTGCTCGATCACTTCGAGATGGCAACGGAGCACGGCGAGGCCAACGAGCAGACCGCCATGCTCTGCAAGGGCTACGAGATGATCCTGCAGCAACTACGGGACGTCTGCGCCACCTACGGGATGACGGAGATCGAGGCGATGGAAGGCATGTACTTCGACCCGGAGCAACACGAAGCGGTGGAGCGCATCCAGACCCAGGACCCCTGTGAGGGCACGGTGATGAAGGTTCTTCGCAAGGGCTACAAGTTGCGCGACCGCGTGCTGCGCCCGGTGCGGGTGGCCGTGGCGGTTCCGCCGGAGGGGTAACCGGCTGTTGGCCGTGGCAGGGCGAACGTTGCGGCCCGCCGGTACTGAGCTTGAGGCGCGAGAACGGCCTGACCGCCTCACGGCCCATCGCCCGCGATGACCCGCGGCGGCCCACAGCAACGGTGCTCCGGTCTTTCCGCTTGACAGCCCCGATCCTCTCCGCTACACTTCCTCGCACTACACAGGAGCGAAGACCCATGTTCTTGCTGCATTCAGGAGGAACTGGAACCTGGTCTTGGCGTCGCCCGCACTAGCGCGAGCGGCCCGCTCCTGTCGATTCTGCCGTCTTCTCCCCGATCCAGGGATTGCCGTGGGCCAGCTCCAATGGCCCACGGTTTTTTGTGTCTGCTCTCCGGCCCGGGGGCCGGAGAGTCGGCGAGTCGGGGAGTCACGAGTCGCGAGTCTACGGTAACGGCGGCAACGGCGACGGCGGCGACGGTCGCGGCGGGCGGGAGTGACGGTCGCGGCGAGCGAGAGTGCAAACGCCGACGTCAGCGGCACCAGACAAACACCCACCGATAGGAGGGGCATCCATGCGAGCCCTCTCAGGCATACAACCCTCCGGAGAGTTCCACGTAGGTAACTACTTCGGGGCCATGAAGCAGTACATCGACCTGCAGAATGAAGACCATGAGGGCTACTTCTTCATCGCCAACTACCACGCTCTCACCACTATCCGCGATCCCCAGGAGCTGCGCAGGCTCACCCGGGACGTGGCCATGAACTTCCTGGCCTTCGGCCTCGACCCGCAGCGCAGCGTGCTCTTCCGTCAGTCCGACGTTCCCCAGGTAACCGAACTGACGTGGTTCTTGTCCTGTGTCACGCCCATGGGGCTTCTGGAGCGCTGCCACGCCTTCAAGGACAAGGTCGCCCAGGGGATCTCCCCCGACCACGGCCTGTTCGCCTATCCCGTGCTCATGGCCGCCGACATCCTCATCTACGATTCGAACCTCGTCCCCGTCGGCCAGGACCAGAAACAGCACGTGGAAGTGACCCGGGACATCGCCATCAAGTTCAACGAGGCCTTCGGGCAGGTGCTCGAGGTCCCCGAGCCCTACATCCTGCCCCAAGTGGCCGTGGTTCCCGGAGTGGATGGGCGGAAGATGTCCAAGAGCTACGGCAATGTGATCCCCGTCTTCGAGACCGACAAGGCCATCCGCAAGCGGATCATGAGCATCGTCACCGACTCCACGCCGGTGGAGGACCCCAAGGACCCGGACAAGTGCAACGTCTTTTCCCTCTACAAGCTCTTCGCCGACCCGCAGCAGATCGTAGAGCTGGCCGAGCGCTACCGGGCCGGAGGCATGGGCTACGGCGAGGCGAAGAAGCAATTGGCCGCTTTGGTCCTGGATTACTTCGCCGACGCGCGGGCCAAGAAGAGGGAGCTGGAGGCGGACCCGGACTACGTGGAAGACGTTCTACAGGCCGGCGGCGCCAGGGCCCGGGAGAAGGCGTGCGAGGTCCTGCAGAGGTGTCGGGACGCTGCCGGCTTCTGAGCGGCAGTTGTGAGGCGGCGCGTCACGCGTCAACGGCGTCAACGGAGGCGAGGTTCTCATCCCGGCCATCCCCGCAGGCGGAAGACGGCCGCGGCGCCGCGGCGACCGGGCGACATGAGCGGTCGAGGCGGGACCTGAAACGCCCTTTGTGGAGACTTGCAGACAAGCCGGGCATGGAGGAATTCCTGAGCCGCGAGCGAAGCTGGATGGAAGTAGGATGAATGTCAACCCGGGCTTCGCGAGCCCATACCACTGCGCCGCGGCCACACACGGCGCCCTCGCGAGACCGGCACACACCATTCCATCCCCCCGCGGGAGGCCACCTCAGTATGAACGTTACCAAGCTGTCGGGCTGGATCCTGTTGCTCATGGCCCTGGCGTACGCCGGCATCTCGTTGATGGACTTCGGACCCGAATACTCAGCCGCCGGCTACATCGGCGCCAATGCAGAGAAGTTCGGTCTGAAGACCACCGACACCAACCTTCGCTTCCAGATGGGCTGGGAGTTCGTGATCGACATCCTCATCATCGGAGTAATGTCGGTTCTCGGCTGGTGGCTCACCACCCAGGAGGTCCCGCAGTTCGCGTGGATCGGCGTCATCGGCGCCTTCCTCATCTTCTCCATCGTCGTTCGCGCCAGCCCGGTGTTGCCCTTGAACATCGCCAAGCTCTCGCCGGGCGCGGCCTTCTACGGGGCGCAGGTGGAGGTGGTGGTGACCAACGATGTGACCAACCGTTTCGTTCCCATCACGCGCAAAGACACCATCCGCGTGGTGACGGCCGCCGGCCGAGACGGCAGGACAGACATGGGCACCGCGGCGCTGAATCTCAAGAGCCACAGCGTTGCCGGCCAGTACCAGGGCTGCACACTGCCGCTGACGATCAAGGGAACCGTCTCGGGAACCACCTGTCTGGCTTACGAGAACAAACTGGAGACGGTGCCGCAGATCACCGTCCAAAGCTGCACCAGCGGTCTGCCGCAGCCCAAGTAGCCGGCGAGGCGGGCTGTCCCGCGCCGGCCGTACCGGGGATCCGCGGGCCCGCCCGGGCTTTCGGCCGCATCTACGGCGGCACGGCTTGACCCACTCCGCACCGGCCTCAGAGCACGGCGTTGCGCCGGCACGGGCCGCCCGTTCCCGCGAGCTTCAGAGCCAAGGAGTGTCACTATGGCCAGGTACGAACCGGCGTTGGATGAGTTCATGACGCGCGCCCACAGTGGCAATCTTGTGCCCGTGTACCGCGAGGTCGTCGCCGACCTCGACACCCCCGTGTCGGCATACATGAAGCTACGCGCCATGGGCAGCGCCAACAGCTTCTTGCTGGAGAGTGTCGAGGGTGGCGAGAACATCGCCCGGTACTCGTACCTGGCCACGGGTCCCGCGAAGGTGCTCTCCAGCAAGGGGCGCACGGTGACGCTCACCGACGAGCAAGACAGCCATAGCTACGAGCTGCCTGAGGGCAAAGACCCGCTCCACGCGATCCAGGAGATGCTGGAGGGATATAGCTTCGTCCCGCTGCCGGGCTGGCGGCGCTTTCCCGGTGGGGCCGTGGGCTACCTGGGCTATGACATGGTCCGGTTCTTCGAGGACCTTCCGGAGACCAATCCGGACGACCTGGAACTCCCGGACTGCCAGTTCATGCTGGCCGAGACCCTGGTGATCTTCGACCACGTCCTGCATCGGGCGCGTATCGTGGCCAATGCCCACATCACCGATGACCCGCAGCAGGCCTACTGGGACGCCATTCGCAGGATCGAGGCCCTCGCCGAGGCCCTGCGTGGCCCCCTGCCCGCCCCGCCACCGGCACCTGCGGGCGCCGGACGCATTCCGGACGAGCCCTCGGCGATGAAGTCCACCATGACCAGAGCCCAGCATAGGGCCGCCGTGCTCAAGGCCAAGGAGTATATCAGCGCCGGTGACATCATCCAGGTCGTGCCCTCGCACCGCATGCAGGCGGATGTGAACGTCGACCCCTTCGATCTGTACCGGGCACTGCGGGCCATCAACCCGTCGCCCTACATGTTCTACCTGGCCTTCGGCGACTTGAAGATCATCGGTGCCTCCCCCGAGATTCTCGTCACTGAGGACCAGGGCAAAGTGGCCACCAGACCCATCGCCGGCACCCGGCGACGGGGCAAGACTCCGGAGGAAGACCGACAGCTCGAGGAGGAGCTCCTCGGCGACGAGAAAGAGCGCGCCGAACACATCATGCTCGTGGATTTGCACCGCAATGACATCGGGCGGGTCTGCAGGCCGGGCAGCGTCCAGGTCGATGAGCTCATGGTGGTGGAGCGCTACAGTCATGTGATGCACATCGTCAGCAATGTCACCGGGGAGCTTGCCGAGGGCAAGGACCAGTTCGACCTTCTGCGCGCCACCTTCCCCGCCGGTACCCTGACGGGAGCGCCGAAGATTCGGGCCATGGAGATCATCGAGGAGCTCGAGCCGGTCCGCCGCGGCCCCTACGGTGGTGCCGTGGGTTATTTCGGCTTCTCCGGCAGCATGGATACCTGCATCACTTTGCGCACGATCGTGATGAAGGGCAATACCTGCTACTTCCAGGCGGGTGGTGGCATTGTGGCCGATTCCGATCCGGAGGCCGAGTACATGGAGACAATCCACAAAGCGACGGCGCTACTGGAAGCGGTCCGCCTGGCCGAGAGCGGGCTACTGTGATGGCGGGGCATGTGAGGTAGAGCAGGATACCGGGAACTATTGCGACAAGATCCCGGCAATTCCGACAGAACGCGGAGCGGCCGCCGGCGCCCCCTGTCTCTCGCGCTTGACGCTGCTGGGACGGACCGGTAAAATGGCATGGGTGCAGGTACAAGTTGCTTGCCTGACCCGGGAGACAACGGAATTGAGAGGTACACGGCGTTCTGGCTGGGCAACCTGCCTGGTCGTCTGCGCTGCGTTGCTTTGTGCGCAGGCGTTTTCCGCGCCTACGTGGGAGGAAGTCCAGGCCTTCTACGCCTATGATGCGTCCGCCCCGCTGGACGTGCAGCTCGAGGAGCCCGTGGATAACGGCATCCTCACCGTCCAGACCGTGCGGTTCCGCAGTGTCAATGATGAGATGGTGCCGGCCACCGTATCGCGCCCGAAGACCGAGGGCAAGGTGCCGGTGATCCTGTTCCTCCACGGTCTCGGCGGCAGTCGGGCCGACTCGGCTAAGGTGGCGCCGTTGCTGGCGGGTCAGGGCGTTGCCATCGTGAGCATCGACGCGGCGCACCACGGAGACCGCAAGACCGAGGGCGGCGCGATGTTCTCGGCGGACGTGGAGATGATGGTCACAGGCTTCCGCCAGACCATCATCGACAATCGTCGCGCGCTGGATTACATCGCCTCCAGAGATGACCTGGACGCCGGGCGCGTGGTGCTCGTCGGAGTGAGCATGGGCGGCATCCTCGGCAGCATGGTGGCCTCTTTGGATGAACGCATCCTGGCTCCGTTCCTGATCGTGGGCGGCGGCGACCTGGTGGGGATACTGCAGACCTCCGAGATTGGCGTGGCCCGGGAGATCAGGCAGCAACTGGAGGACGCGGCGGCGGTGCGCGAGAAGGCGGCCTTCATCGAGCCGACGAACTTCATCGCGAATCTGGCCCCGCGCCCGCTTCTGATGCTCAACGGCCGTGACGACAAGATCGTCCCGGCCTCCGCGGCGGAAGCGCTGTTTGCCGCCGCGCAGGAGCCCAAGCGGATCGTCTGGTACGAGGGGGGCGCGATGGAAGGCCACATGCCGCCCTTCGATGTGCTGATTCCCATGTTGGCCGGGTTCCTCAAGGACCAGGGGCTGATCCCGGATCACTAGAGCAGCGCGTATTGCGGCCTGCATGCCGGCCGTGCGTTGGCCGACAGGCCAAATCCACGCTGCGTTGGTTGGGAAACCGTCGTACCGATGGCGTGAATGACAGGGCGGCACGGCCGATCGCGCCGCCATCGTGTTCATCGGCATTCCGTGTGGTTGTGTTGGAGGCTATTGCATGCTGATTGCTATGTATGTGGTTTCGGGACTCTCGGCGGTGGCCCTGATCTTGTCTGTGATGTTACAGACCAGCAAGGCGGAGGGGCTGTCGGCCGCCATGGGCGGAGGCTCGGCGGAGACCTCGCGCTTCAAGCCCGGCAGTCGTGAGGAGTGGCTGTACAAGGTCACCCGCGTGGCAGCGATCGTCTGGATTGTCACCGTCCTGGTCGTGGCCGTGATCTCCTACGGCCGCTTCGCCTAGCGCCGGGTGACGACGGCCTTTCTCCACCGGGCGTGCCGCATGGAAAGCGGCGCTTACCGGTGCGGAGCCCGGGGGGTCATCGAAGGTACAGAGCTGTCCTTTGCCGTCCCGCTACCGGTATCGCCACTCAAGGGAACGGGGACCGAGCTCCCCGAGCCTTCCGGCTGCTCCCGGCGGCCGGGGGGTGGTTTGACACCCTCTTGAGGGCCGACTATAATGCGGGCGATTTCGCGGATCAGGGGTACAGGTCCATTGAGGCACATGTGGGCTCCGTGGCGCATCAAGTACGTGACCGGCGCAAAGCCTCAGGGCTGCGTCTTGTGCCAGAAGGCACAGGCCACCGACGACGTTGCCGAGCAGGTGCTTTACCGCGCCACGCACAATTATGTGATTCTCAATGCGTACCCCTACAACAGCGGCCATCTGATGGTCGTGCCTTACCGGCATGTGGGGGACTTGACAGAGCTTGGCGAGGCCGAGTGCAACGAGATGATGCGCCTGACGCAGGTCTGCATGCGGGCGCTACGCCGGTGCCTTTCTCCCGACGGCGTGAACGTGGGGATGAATATCGGGAAGGCCGCGGGCGCGGGCATTGACGAGCACATCCATCTGCACGTGGTGCCACGGTGGGCCGGAGACACGAACTTCATGACCACCGTGTCCGACACCCGCGTGGTTCCGCAAAGCCTCGATGACACCTGCGCCCTCCTGGCGCCACTGCTGGCGGAGGAGGCAGAGGCGGGGTAGTGCCGATTGCGGGCGGGAGGCGTCGTAGGGGGCCGGACCTCACGGCCGCCAACGGCTCTCCGGCCCTGTGGGATGAGCCCACCGGTGCGGCGGAGGGATTCTCCGCCGAATTGTGGTTTGAGTGTGCGTCGGGGTGGCTGAACGCAGCAAAGCCGCTCTATCAACCCGTTGGGGGGCCCCTAGATGACGTCACCGGCTGCCGATCGCGCCTCACTGGTGATCCTCGTTCTGCTCAGCCTCGCCGTCACGGCCATGGCTGCCGGACCGGTCTTCGATCCACCTCTGGATGGCAAGACCCTCCGCGGCTGTGTCACCCTCAAGGCCTCCAAGCTCAACGTGGATGGCAACGAGGACGGGTACATCTCGTACCGTATCGCGCGCCTCGACGCCCCCCGGGAGAACCCGCCGTACGTCGTGAGCATCATCTACCCCTTCGAGCACACCTGGGACACCCAGGCGACCTCGTGGAACCCCACCGACCCGTGGGATGCCACCAATGGCTCCCGCAAGTACCCGGACGGCCGGTATGAGCTTACCGCGGCTGCCTTCGACGGCTCCGGCGACGCCGTAGGCGAACCAACGCGGATCTATGTGCGCGTCGCCAATGACGTAGCCAATCCCCGCGCCGACGCCCAGGGCCGTGTTCTCCTGCGGCCCGGCGACCACCGCGAGAAGACAGTCCGCTACAGCGCCACAGGCGAGCTGGTGGCCGAGCTGGCTCCCGACGAGGTGGAGCAGATGGAGGAGCTGACGCCTCCGCCGCTGGTGGAGATGCGCATGGAGGCCCAGTGGCGGGTGCAGACGCGCAAGACCTTCGCCCCCGGCCACACCTCCGACGGCCGCCGCTGGCACGGCCAACTCGATGAGACGGTGGTCCTCGGCCCCGACGGCCGCTCCCTGGTCACCGACTGGCGCGACGTCAAATACGGCGTGCGGGACGAGTACATCGAGTCGGGCTACGTGGAGATGCTGGGCTGGACTTCCGAAGAGTCCTACGACGCGTGGCGTGACGCCGGCGGCATGGCCCTCATGTCCCCCGATACAGACATACTGGACCTTCCGGGGTGCTCCGGCGGCGGTGGCGGCATGGGGATGGCCATGGGCGGCGAGATGGGCGGTGCCATGATGGGTGGCGGCGGCATGCCGGGCGGCGGCATGGGCCCGGGAGCCGGCGGTATGCCCGGTGGTGGCATGGCCCCCGGCGGTGCCATGGGTCCCGGTGCCGGAATGGGCGGTGAGATGGGTGGCGGCATGATGGGAATGGCCGGAGGCGCGGGCGCCGGTGGCGGCGGCACCGGCCTGCGGGGCAGCAAGTTCATGCCCATCAACCTCTTCGGTCTTGGAGAGAAGTTCCGCTCTGTGGTCATGCCGGACGGCAGCCTCCAGAAGCTGCGGATGGATGACCCGCGCTACCCGCTGGCCGAGCTCTGGACCGCTCTGCCCTCGGCCCCGGTGAAGGTCGGGGATAGCTGGTATGGCGACATGACCATCCTGCCCTTCTTCGACGAGGAGTACCATCTGCGGGTGCACGGGGGCGGCGGCACAGCCTCCTACGGCGCCGATCAGCTTCAGCCGCTCTTCAACCAGTTCTATGTCGGCATCGGCCCCGAAGCGGAGAACCCCACCTACGGGCCGCCCTGCGCGCCGATCCTCCACGTCCTGGACGGCTTTGAGAACTACCGCGGCTACGAGTGTGCACGGATCGTCAGCCGCTTCCGCAACTATCCGGACCCCGACCAGTGGCGCCGCGACCACAAGACCGGCTGGTATCTTCACGAGCTCAACCCGCGCATGTTCGGGATCGGGCAGCCCGCGGGGGGCTCGTCGGACACCACGCCCATGGTGCGGACGGACCTGACCAGAGT
>CAYRFY010000175.1:0-12979 GCA_964423635.1 uncultured Armatimonadia bacterium
AGTGTACGGATCGAACCGCTGCTTCATGCGCTCGAAGTCCTCCGGGCTCTTGACCGGGAACTCCAGGTACTTGCGGGTGGCGAAGCCCTCGGTGGGCTGGCGGATGGCGTCGATGCGCTTGACTCCCCAACTGTCGATCCAGGTCCGGATATTTCCCTCCTCCGAGATTACCGTCTCTTCGCAGGGCGGCAGGGGTCCGGTATAGAACTTGCCGATTCCCATGCCGCCGTCGGCTCCGGTGAAGCTGTGCCAATTGCGTTGGAGATCTTCAGACAGGCCCTGCCTGCGCCAGGCGGCGAAGGTCGAGTTCCGAGGCCCACCCCAGACATACGGCAGGCGGTCCACGGGACGGTGGTCGACGACGGCGCGGAAGCGTTCGCGAGCAGTCATGGAGGCCCCTCCGGGGAGTCGCGAGTCGGTGAGTCGCGAGTCGCTGGTCGACGGCAACGGTCCCGCCCTGCGGGAGTGACGGTCCCGCCTTGCGGGAGTGACGGCGGGCGACGGCGGTCAACGGGTACGGCCTCAACGGGTACGGCGTCAACGGCGGCGACGGCCCAAGAGCAAGGGCGTCGACGATTGGCTATCTGGGCCCCAGGGGCCACCAGACGACACTGAGATTCATCATGGTCTGCACCAGCCAGTGCAAGATCCATGTGCCCACGAAGGACCGCCCCCTGAACGCCATCAGCCCCAGGACAATGCCGCAGATGATGGAGGACCACGTCTCGGCCTCGATCTTCCCGTAGTGCATCATCACGAAGGGCACCATCTGAACCATGATGGCCATGGCCCCACCCAGCCGCGGCGCCAGGCCGAAGAGCATGAACCCGCGGAAGAACCACTCCCAGGAGAAGAAGTACACCAGCCATCCGAAGCTGGACAGCAGGAGCCACAAACTGCTGGTGCGGGCCGCGAACACCCGGGGGTAGTAGGCGTGGAAACTGGGCTCCCGAGAGATGACGAGGATGATCGGGACCATCACCAGGAAGTAGACCAGGAAGTAGCGCCCCCAGATCCGCGCGTCGCCCCAGCGCAGCCCGAACTCCGCCAGAGGCTGTCGCAGAACGAACCGGATCAGAAGAGCGGGCACGACGAACAGGAAGATGAAGTTCATCCCCATCCAGACAAGAAGCCGCTGATCGTGCGTCAGGCTGCTCCACGATTCCAGCCTCGCGTGGTAGAAGACGAAGGTCAGGCCGATGATGGCGTATAGCAGCACCACGGATTCGCGGACCGGGAACCCGTAGACACTCTCCGGAAGGCCCCGGGTCTGGTGTGTGGACGATGGCTGTGCGTTGCTCACTGTGACTCCCATACTTCCAGCCCGTTGAAGTCAAAGCTGAAGTCGAGGTTATGCCCGCCGGCCGCGGTCAGAGCCCTCATCACATCGGTCTCCGTGTCGGGCCGGCAGTAGAACAGCAGGCACCCACCTCCGCCGGCGCCACAGACCTTGGCCGCCACGGCCCCCGCTGCCTTCCCGGCATCGCGCAGAACCTGCATATGCTCCGTGACCACCCCCGCGGCCAGCAGGGAGCGGGCCTCCCACTCCTCCTCCAGCAACTCGCCGAACCAGTCTAGATCGCCGCCGATCAGGGCGCGCCGCACATCCTGGGCCACCCTCTTGACCCGCCGCAGGGCCCCGGTTACCACGCTCTCTGAGCGCTCGTAGGCCGAGATCATCCTCTGATTGGTATCCCCGGACAGACGCGACTGGCCCGAATAGCACAAGACCAGGTGCTTCTGCAGCTCCAGGCGTACCCACGAGTGCAGCTCCAGAGGCTCCACGACCACAAGGTCGCGGTCGTGGAACTCCATGTAGTTGAAGCCCCCGATGGCCGCACTGTACTGGTCTTGCTTGCCGCCGATGATGCCGATCTCATGCTCCAGGCGGCAGGAGAGATCGGCCACCTCGAACCGACTCATATAGTGGCGACGGTCCGCGGCGGCCGTGGCCCGGAGCCTGTCCAGCAGCCCCAGTAGGGCGACGCCCAGGGAGGCCGACGAGCCCGTGCCCGAGCCGGGCGGGGCGTCGCAGCGGGCCTCGATGAGCAGGCCCCCGGGGAGGTCCAGAGAGCGGATGGCGGCCTTCAGCAGGTCCAGGTTGCCGTCGTACTCCAGGTCGCGGATGTCGTGGGCCTCCACGAACTGCTGCAGGTCCTGGGCGGTGATGCGGACGCCCTCGCCGTTCACCCGGGTCAGGGAGCAGTACGCATACCGGTCGATAGCCGCGCTGACCACGGCTCCGCCCTCTCTGTCGGCGAAGGCGGCCAGATCGGTGGTGCCGCCCGCGAAGTCGACACGTGTGGGTGCACGCGCACGTAAGGCCATTGCTGTTACCTTCTTGAAGTGGGGAGTGGTTGCGCCCTCAGTCTACCGGCCTCGGCCGCCGATGGGGTCGCCGGACGGGTCGTGGGCCGCAGGGCTAATTCGCTGCGAGGGCCAAAGCCTCCTTCGCCGTTCGCGCCGCCGGAGGCGTCGCGCAACGGTTCCGTCGGCCCAGGGGGCCCAAGGACACCCTCGCGGCTTCGGCAGAAGGGAACTGTCCGTGTGTGGGGATTCGTGGGATCTGCTGGGATGCGCCCTGACCCGAGCGGGGACAGCGGGGGTCTGTGTGCAGTCGCGCCGTCTTTCCGGCCCGGGCCGGCCTTGTTCGGCGGCATTGTCCGGGGGAAAGGGCCGCTGTTGGGGCCCGCTGGAGGAACGATCAATCCATCATGACCCATCGTTGTCCATCTAGCTATTCGCGATTCCCTTCATACTCCAAGAAAAACATTGGCCGGCCCACTTGACTCCATGGATAGGCCTCTATATACTGGTCTCCAGGCGACCGGGTGGTTCGTACCCGCAGCCTGTCTTGCAGCCTACACCCCCGGGGAGGGTAAACGTGCCGGATCCCATCGGCGCGGTGATGAGAAGGCTCGATAGCGCCTGGCGGCTCACCATGCCTGACCAGCTCCTCGAGTCCTATCCCAACAAACTCATCCTCACCCCCGGCTTCGACAACTGCATACGCGCCTACGGCCCCAAGCAGTACGAGGAGCTCGACTGCGTCCTCAAGAAGCTCGACGCCAACGACCCTGACGAGGCGGACTACCTCCGTTTCTTCAGAGCGCTCTCGACAACAGTGACGCTGGACGGCAATGCCCGGTTCCGTTTCTCCGACGCCCACATGAGCTGGCTGGGAGTGGGGCTGGAAAACCGCGACATCATGGTCTTCGATGCCGGCGGCTATCTGGAGTTTTGGGAAGTCGAC
Organism: uncultured Armatimonadia bacterium; assembly: GCA_964423635.1. Lineage (GTDB taxonomy): Bacteria > Armatimonadota > Zipacnadia > Zipacnadales > JABUFB01 > CAYRFY01. The sequence goes on from CAYRFY010000175.1 coordinate 3,254, forward strand.
CGCTGGAACGAGTTCATGAAGGAGAAGGCTGCGGGCCTCAAGGACTTGGCCCGCCAGATCTTCGGCAAGCGACAGGAGAAGGCGGAAGAGGGGTCCGAGGATGACGCCGGCACACCTTCCGGCGATGGTCAGTGAGACCCTGAGCTTCCTTGACCCTCAGCCCGGCAAGACGATCCTTGACTTGACTCTCGGCAGCGGCGGCCATGCCCGGCAGATGCTTTCCCGCGGCGCTCGGGTGATCGGGCTGGACCGCGACGTGGAAGCCCTGCAGCGGGCCAAGGAGGCCCTCGAGGGCTTCGAAGACAGGCTGACCGTGATCCATTCCCGCATGTCCGAGGCCGCCGAGGCCCTGAGCCGAGAGGGCATTTCTGAGATCCACGGGGCCCTTCTGGATGCCGGCATCAGCATGGATCAGATGCTGGATGAGAGACGATCGTTCAGCGTTCACAGCCGTTCGGGGCTGGATATGCGCATGGATCGCTCCGATCCGGAGGCCCTCACGGCTTACGACGTCGTCAATCGGTACCTTGAAAAGGATCTCGCGAGACTCTTCGCGATCATAGGGAAAGGTGGGGAGGCGCGTCGCGTCGCCCGACGGATCGTCGAGGCCAGAGGCCGCGAGCCGATCCGCAGCACGGCGGCGCTCGCAGAACTGATCGCAGCAACGGTCGTCAGGGACCGGCCGGCAAGAGCCATTGATGCCGCGCCGTTTCTGATGGCGATCCGAATCGAAGTAAACAACGAACTGGGTGAACTGCAAGAGGGGATCGAGGCTGCCATTTCCTCTCTCTCCCACACCGGCAAGCTGGTCACGCTCACGTGGAACAGCGCTGAGCACCACGTTTGTAGGCAGACCTTGCGCCACCTCGCAGACCCCTGCACGTGCCCTCCCACCCTTCCCTGTGTTTGTGGCAAGAAGCCTATAGTCCGGCTTCTGACCCGCAAGTCGCTGTACCCAACGCAGGAAGAAGTAGAGGCCAACGCCGCGGCAAGGTCCGTACGTCTGACGGCGGCGATGAAGCTGTGAGCCGATGTATGACAGCAGAGATCCTTGGGACAGACCAACGACCGGGACGCCGACTTGCTACCGGCAGCTCGGCTCCCTGAAGTTGACAGTTTTCCGGAAACGCTCTGCCCAGCGCTTCCGGACCGACGGGGACAAGTGGGCGTCGACCGTATCCGACAAAACAGACACAGCAATCGACGCAGCAACGCCCACCACTATGTGCGGGTGACCGCCCGACACGACGAGGTAATTGACTGTAGCACATCACGCAGAAGAGGTCAATACATCACCGCAGCCAATGATGCACCACGAACCATGTTCCAGCGTGAGTACGACAGTCGACGCCCAGCTTGTCCCTGACGAACGCTCGATGGGCACACCGAAGAACTGCGAGAGCCCCAAAGGAGGGCGCGAGCCATGGTTGCGCACCGTCTCGGCAACCCCGGACCAAGGTCCGTCTCCGCCACTCCAGAAGCGGGGGTGCCCGCACCGCGTCGGCGTTCTCCCTGGGTGGGTCACCTGAGTGTGTGCGGCCTGGGAGTTCTGGGTGTGTTCTATCTCATGCTGGTCTGGCGCGCCCACAGTCTCGATCATCAGGTGGTGCTGGTCGAGGAGCGACTGGCAGCGGTTGAGTTCGAACACCTGCGGGCCAAGCGCCAACTGGCCGATCTACTCCCGCAGGCGGCCCCCATCGGGGAGTTCACGAGCGCCCCAAAGGCCTCCAGTTCGCCGCCGTCGTCGGACCCGATCCGGTGTCCGGCCCTTCCTCCCATCCAGCCCTCAGCCCTGAGCGCCCTGGCAGGATCGACAACGCCCGGGGGCGCACCCGCGTCACAGAAGCCGCCGGTCGCGCCACCCCAAGGCAAAGTGGCACGCAGGACGGACCTACCCTGAGGACGCGCCAAGCGGCGCGTCCTGCGCGTCGTTGGCCCCAGAATGCTGGGGCTTTGGCAGCGCGTGTGAGGCGTGATCTACCATGACGCCCAGGCAGACGGCGCCCCATCGGCTGGCATGGCTGCTCGCCTTCGTCGGGTCTGCCAGCGTGGCGCTGGTCTGCCGCGTTGTCTATATCCAGTGCGTCGCGCCGACAACCTACCTCAGCGCCGGCGAGCAGCCGGGGAAGAAGCTCTCCATCCGGGGTGAGAGGGGCCGGATTCTCGACCGCTTCTACCGGCAACTGGTGGCGAGCTACACCACCACCACGATCTCGGCCGATCCAGACGCCATCCAGAAGTGGGCCGCACGTCCCACAGGGGTCAAGGCATCACAACTGTCACGCGAGGAGCTCCGCGCCCTGCCGCGCCTGCGCTGCCTGGGCCACGACATCGCGGCCATGCTGGACCTGCCTCCCTCGCAGGTGCTGGAGAAGCTCACCCGCAGTGGCAGGAATGTGGTACTGTCGGCACGCACGGATGCCGACCGCGCCGAGCGTCTTCGCGCCCACCTCGTACGCACCCCGGGCATGACATTCACGAATGCCGAACGGCGAGAGTACATCCACGGGCCCCTGGCCTGCGCCGTGCTGGGCTACTGCAACTCCGAGCAGGCACCTGTCTGGGGGGTGGAGCTCTGGTACCGCCAGATCACTCAACCCCGCGAATGTGCTCCCGACCAGCTCTACGACAGGTCGGGGCGGCGTATTCTCGGCACTTCCACGGGTTCGCAACCCCGACCTGTCCCCGGCCACGACCTGGTGCTCACCGTGGAACTGGGTGCCCAGCAGGTGGTGGAGACCGTCCTGGACGAGTGCGTGGCCAATCGGCACCCCAAAGGCGCCAACGCCATCGTCATGTCCCCACGAGATGGGGCCATTCTGGCCATGGCCAGCCGCCCCAACTACGACCCCAATACCCTCTCCCAGCCCCCACTCGGGGGAGTTCGGGTGACGGACGAACAGCTCCAGAACCGTGTGGTCAGCCGCCCCATGGAGCCCGGCAGTTCGTTCAAGATACTCACTCTCGCGGCGGCCATCGAGTACGGCGTCATCGACGAGAGCACGATCTTGTACTGCGGCGGGAAAACCATTGTCGGTGGGAAGGAACTGGGTTGCTGGGGCAAGTACCGGAATCAGGGCCACGGAGCCCAGACTCCGCCGCAAGTTCTGGCCAACTCCTGCAACCTGTGCGCCGCCCAGATCGCCACCAAGCTGGGTCGCGAGAGGTTCCACGAGTTCCTCAGTCGCTGCGGAATCGGAGAGCTGCCCCGGGCGGGTTTTCCCGGTGAGAAACGGGGCCTTTTGCCCAAGCCCGACGACATGGGGGTGCGTGACCTGGCCAATATCGGCTTCGGCCAGAGCGTGTCCGTCACCGACCTGCAACTGGCCGCAGCCATCAGCGCGATCATGAACGGGGGCGTCTACTACCAGCCCCACATCGCGCGCGGGTACGTCAATCCCGTGACCGGAGAGCACTACGAGGCCAGGCCCCGTCAGGTACGCCGCGTCTGCTCGGAGAGAACCTCCGAGATCATGCGGCGGATGACGCGGCAGGTGGTGGACAGCGGTACGGGTCGGGCCGTGGCAATCGAGGGCCAGGCCGTGGGGGGCAAGACGGCCACGGCACAGATCCCCGATCCGGTTCACGGCGGGTATCTATCCGGCGAGTATCTCATGGCCTTTGTGGCCATCGCTCCGGTGGATCGCCACCCGGACTTCGTCATTCTCGTATCCGTCGAGCGCCCGGAGACGGGCGAGCACGGTTCTGATGTGGCGGGCCCCATGGCCCGACAGATTGCGCAGTACCTGCTGCAGCAGCCGCGCCTGTTCCCCTCCGCCGACGCGCCCGCCGATGTGTCTCGGACCTCCGGCGCCGCTGAGCTGGGCTGAGGCGTACGGCACCGGCGGATCTCCCGCCCTCTCGTGGGACGGGATGATCCGGGAAAAGAGGCATCCAGGGTGGAGGCTCTACTGACGGCCACGACCAACACGGGCTGGGTTTTCTCACTCCCCGTATTGCGCCCGGCCCGGAAACGGCGTAGTGTGTCGGCCATGACCAGACCATCGCAGCCCAGCAGCCCACGGACACTGGCGGCCCTCTGCCGCACACCCGGCGTGGACGGTGAGCCACCTGTCGATACCCCGATCGCAGGCATCTGTGCCGATTCCAGGCGCCTGCGTCCCGGGGAGGTCTTCGTGGCCGTCCGCGGCTTCGCCACCGACGGGCATCAGTACATCCCGCAGGCCGTCGAGGCCGGCGCGGCCGCGGTTGTGCTCGAGGACAGGACCTATCTGCCCGCCGTCCCACCCCATGTGGTCGGCGTGCCGGTGCCGAACTCCCGTCGCGCCGCGGCGGCGCTGGCCGCGGCCTATCACGACCATCCCTCCCGCAGCCTCACCCTCGTGGGAGTCACCGGGACAAACGGCAAGACCACCATCTCGCTCATGCTCGACTCCATCTTCGCCGCCGGCGGCGCCCAGACCGGTGTCATCGGCACCCTGGGACGAGGCGTCCTGGGAACCTGGCGCGCGACGGAGCGCACGACTCCCGATGCCATCGAGCTGCAGTCCCTGCTGGCCGAGATGCGGGACGTGGGCGCCACTCACGTGGCCATGGAGGTCTCCTCCCACGCCCTGGAGCTCGAGCGCGTCTACTCCTGCAGCTTCGCCGGCGCGATCTTCACCAATCTCACCCAGGACCACCTGGACTTCCACTCCGGCCTGGACGAGTACCTCGCCGCCAAGCAGCTTCTGTTCACCACCTATGCCCAGTCCCCTACCCGCAAGGGACCGATGGTCGGCGCCATCAACATGGATGACCCCGCCGGCAGGCAGGTGGCCCGGGCGGCCCGGTGCACGGTGGTGGGCTACGGCACCAACGGCGGGAGTCAGGTGCGGGCCCGTTCCATCGACCTCGGGCCCGGCGGTGTGACCTTCACCCTCGACTTCGAGGGCCACACCCGTCGGGTCAAGCTCCAGCTCACCGGCCTGTTCAACGTTCACAACGCGCTGGGCGCCGCCGCCTGCTGCTACGGCCTCGGCCTGGATATCGACCAGATCGTCGCGGGGCTGCAGGCTCTCCAGGCGGTCCCCGGGAGATTCGAGCGCGTCGATGAAGGACAGCCATTCACTGTTGTCGTGGACTATGCACATACGCCGGGGGCGCTCCAGAATATTCTCTCTGCAGCCCGCGCCCTGTCCCCAAAGCGTCTTATTTGTGTAATGGGCTGTGGTGGCGACCGCGACAGAAGCAAGAGACCGATGATGGGCAAGATCGCCGCTGAACTGTCGGACATGGCCATCGTCACCAGCGACAACCCGCGCACCGAGGACCCGCTGAAGATCATCGACGACGTCGTCGGAGGCATCACGCAGGGCGAATACATGGTAGAACCCGACCGCGCGGCGGCAATTCTCCGGGCCGTGGCGATGTGTTCAGAAGGCGACATATTAGTTATCGCCGGGAAGGGCCATGAGACTTACCAGGAGTTCGCCGACCATCGCATCGATTTCGACGACCGCGAGGTAGCCCGCCGAGCACTGCGCGGGTAGAGGCCGGGCACGGACTTTCCCGGGTCTTTCCCACCTCACCGGGACCGAGCCGCCGGCTACACACTCATCACAGCAAAGACCGTAGCCAACCCATGAAACCCTTAACGCTGCAAGAATTGAAGCAGGCCTGCGATGCGCGGCTGCAGGGCCAGGATCCCGGTACGGTGGTGCAAGGCGTGTCCACCGACACGCGCACTCTGCGCCCGGGTGAGCTATTCGTGGCCCTCTGTGGCGAGACCCACGATGGCCACGACTACATTCCCGCCGCCTGCGACGCCGGTGCCGCCGCGATTGTGGCCGCCAAGCCGGTGGTCGCGAACTGCCCACTACTCCTGGTGAAGGACACGCTGCTGGCGTATGGGGCCATCGGCGCCTTGTGTCGCAGGAGCTCCACAGCCAGGTTCATTGCCGTCACCGGCAGCGCCGGGAAGACCACGACCAAGGACATGATCGGCTCCATCGCCACGGTGGCCGGCAGCGCGCTGGTGTCTCCCGGCACGCAGAACAATGAGGTCGGGGTGCCGAGGCTGCTCATCGATCTGGCCCCCGAGCATGAGTACTGCGTGCTGGAGCTGGCCATGCGGGGGCCCGGCGAGATCCGTTACCTGGCGGAGATGAGTCGGCCGCACGTAGGGATCATCACCAATATCGGTGACGCCCATCTGGGGAGACTCGGCAGTCGGGAGGCCATCGCCAAGACGAAGGCGGAGTTGCTGGTTTGTCTGCCTCCGGACGGCGCGGCGGTCCTCAACGCCGATGACTTCTTCTTCGGCCTGCTCCGGGAGATGTCTCCGTGCCCGGTGGCCTCGTTCGGAACCGGTGCTGAGCCGGAGGAGGTCGCCTTCCACGTCACCGCGACGCGGGTCCGGGCGACGGGCGTGGAACCGGCCTCTTTCCAGTTGCATGTGGCAGAGACCGCCAGACACGTTAGGCTCGCAGTGCCCGGGATGCACAACGTTGCCAACGCCCTGGGCGCCGCCGCCGCCGCATACGCAGCCGGGATCTCGGTGGACGAGATCGTGGCGGGCCTTGAGAGCTACTGTGGCTCGGACATGCGGTCAGATGTGCTGCGGGCACCGGGGGGCTTCACCGTCATCAACGACACCTACAATGCCAGTCCCACCTCGACGCCGGCGGCCCTGCAGATGCTGGCCCAGTGCGCGGGTCGCAAGGTGTTCGTCTTTGGCGACATGCTGGAGTTGGGCGCTGCGGCCGAAAGGGCGCATCGCCAGATCGGGAGCCGGGCCGTGAAGGCGGGAGTGGAGTGGCTGCTGGCGGTGGGGCCGCTGGCGGCCTGGGCCGCCGAGGAGGCCGAAGCCCTGGGGATTCAGGTCAATGCCGTCGAGACCGCTGAGGAGGCGCTGGAGCTGCTGGGCGGCGTCCTGGAGCCCGGTGACACGGTGCTGGTCAAGGCCTCTCGCGCCGTGGCTCTGGAGCGCGTGGTCAAGGGGCTGGTAGAGGGTGCCTAGCCCGCTGTGGCTGACGGCGGTCTTCGTGGCGGCGGTGCTTGTGAGCGCCGCCGCAACTGCCCTTGCGCTGCCGGCACTCCGTCGTCTGGCGGGCAGACAGCACGTGCGCGAGGACGTGCCCGAGAGCCATCTTGAAAAGGCCGGCACCCCTTCGATGGGCGGCACGGCCATGTTGGCCGCACTGTACACTGTAGCCTTGGCGGCTGCCGCGCTCACCGGCCATCTGACCGCGCGCGTGGTCCTGTGCCTCGCGGCCTCGTTGGCCTTCGCTCTCGTGGGGCTCGCCGATGACGTGCAGAAGCTGGGAGACCGTAAGTCTCGGGGGATCAAGGCGCGGTACCGCATTGCGCTGGAGATCCTGTTCGGCGGCGGCCTGTTCGTCGGTCTGCAGTGGGGCGCAGGGGCCGACGGGCTGGTGTCGGGCTGGGGCACCGGGGGCTGGTGGCCACCGGCGGCCGCCATCATCGCCATCGGCACCATGGTGGGCGGCTCCAATGCGGCGAATCTCACCGACGGCCTGGACGGCCTGCTCTCGGGGCTGACCGTCATCGCCGGTCTGGCCCTGTGCGCGGCCACGGTGCTTACCGGCGCGGGCGACCTGGCCGTTCTGGCGGTGGCGGTGTCCGGCGCGGCGGGAGGGTTTCTGATTCTCAACGCCAAGCCGGCCAAGGTCTGGATGGGCGATGTCGGCAGCCTGGGCCTCGGTGCCGCTCTGTCGGCTCTGGCCGTCGCGGCGCGGCTGGAGTTCTGCTTCGCCATCATCGCCGCGGTGCTCGTGGCCGAGGCGCTTTCCGTCATCCTACAGGTTGTGAGCTTCCAGAGCACCGGCAGGCGGATCTTCCGCATGGCTCCGTTGCACCATCATTTCGAGCTGAGCGGGCTGCAAGAGACACAGGTGGTCGGCAGATTCTGGGCCGCCGGGCTGGTGGCGGCCGTCGTCGCCGTCGCGCTGCTCTGGGCCACCAGCGGGACCATTCAGTAGCCCGGCGCTCCCCATGCCGGGTCGCAGGTGAAGACAGCGATGGGACTAGACGCAGGATCGATCTACTCGGGCGATCGCCGGTTGCACGGCCGCACCGTAGGCGTCATGGGCCTGGCGCGGACCGGAGCCGCCAGCGTGCGCTTCCTCGCCGACCACGGTGCCACCGTGGTCGCCCTCGACTCCAGACCTGTGGACGGCCTTCCGCCGGACTCGCGTGACGCCCTTTCGCGCGCCGCCTTCGTGGCCGCGCCTTACGGCGCGCTCTCCGGCCTCCCCCCTATCGACCTGATGGTTGTCAGTCCCGGCGTCCCCACCGATGTCCCGCTTCTTTGTCAGGCGCGGGCCGCGGGGGTCGAGGTCATCGGCGAGGTGGAGCTGGCCTACCGCTTCTGCGAGGCCCCGATCTGCGCGGTGACGGGGACCTGCGGCAAGGGCACGACCGTCACCTCTCTGGGCGCGATGCTCTCCGCGGCGGGCATCGCCGGTACGGTGGCCGGCAACATCGGCCTCCCGCTGATCGGCGAGATGGACCACTCGGCCCAACTGGACGTGGTGATTGCCGAGATCAGCAGCTTCCAGCTCGAGACAACCGTCCACTTCCACCCGCATATCGCGGTTCTGCTCAATATCACCGAGGACCATCTGGAAAGGTACTCGGACTTCGAGGCCTACGCCGAGGCCAAGCGCCTGATCTTCCGCAACCAGACCGCGCGCGACTTCGCCATCCTGTGCGTGGACGATGAGCGGGTGGCGGCCATGACCGACGGGCTGCAGGCGCGGGTTTTGCGAGTGGCCCTGGATGACCCCGACGCCAACGGCCACCTGGAGGACGGAGCGTTGGTACTGCAGCTTCCAGGCCGGGAGGCCGTGACGGTGGCGCATCGCGAGCGACTTGCCTTGCAGGGCCGTCACCACCTGGGCAACTTCCTGGCCGCCGGCCTGGCCGCTCTGATCTGCGGTGCGAACCCGGAGCAGATCGGTCCCGCGCTGACAACCTACAGGCCGGCCCCGCACCTGATGACGCCCGTGGCCACAGTCGAGGGCGTCACGTTTGTGGATGATTCCAAGGCAACCAATCCGGCCTCGGCCATCGCCGACCTGAGCGGGATCTCCGGGCCGACGATCGTGATCGCCGGAGGCAAGGAGAAGGACACGGACTTCGGCGAGTTCGGCGTCGCTCTGGCCTCCCGGGCCAAGGCCGTGATCCTGATGGGCGAGTGCGCCGCCCGCATCGAGGCCGCGGTGGGCGTGGCTACCTTGTGTCACCGGGTGGAGACGATGCAGGAGGCGGTGCAGTTGGCGTTTGGCCTGGCCGAGCCAGGGGACACCGTCGTCCTGTGCCCGGCCTGCTCCTCCCTGGACATGTTTGAGAGCTATGCCCGGCGGGGCGAGGTCTTCGCCCTGGCGGCACAGTCGCTGGGCGAACGGCACTTCTGAGGACCTCCGTCACCAGAGTTGTCGCGGAGACCCGCGACCGACGAGACCGACGCCTTCGGACGTCTCCGGATGCCGGCGTCTCGCGGGCGAAACACAAAGTGAGGTGGGCTCAATGGCGGCGGATGCCGTCCTGCCGCGTCTATCGCCGGATGAGGACAATCAGGCACCGCGAGGTCCCGCGGATTGGCGCTACACCCGCCTCGTGCTGATGGCGGTCTCCGTCGGCATCGTGTTCGTGTTCTCCGCGACCTTCTTCAAGGGAGGCAGGGACCTGGGCGAAGCGGGACTGTACCACCTCAAGCGGCAGGCCTTGTTCCTGGTGGTGGGCCTGGTGGCGATGGTGCTG
>CAYRFY010000176.1:0-12941 GCA_964423635.1 uncultured Armatimonadia bacterium
GACGTGAATCGGCGCCTGCCCGGAACCTGCATAATCTGAGTGGAAAGCCCGACCTGCGGGGTGGCCAACGGCCTGGTTGTGGCCCCAAAACTTGCTCCAGACGTCAAGAAGCGTGCCCATGTAGGCATCTGGTACTGAGCCCGCCACCGTGGGCCACCGTCGAGACGGGGGGCGTCCCCCGTCATATGCCGCAAGGCGCATGTCGCCGAATTCCTGACCGGTGTCCGGCACCGCCCGGACGCCGGTTTTATTACTGGGTGGGTGTTTTCAGGTGTCAGCTATGGTGAGCGTGAGGTTCGAGCCGGATGGCCTTGAGTGCAAGGTTCCCGCAGGGACGCTGGTGTCGGATGCGGCGCACGAGGCAGGGCTTAGCCTGCATCTGCCCTGCGCCGGCCGGGGGCGCTGCGGCAAGTGCAAGGTGAATCTGGTGTCGGGGGAGTTGAGCGCCCCGGAGTCCGCGGAACTGGCGGCTCTGACCGCCGAGGAGCTTGCTGCCGGGGTGCGCCTGTCGTGTCAGGCTAAGGTTGCCGAAGATGTGGTGGTGCAACTGCCGCCGGAGGCGCACGTGGTGGGGACCAAGTCGCTGGACGGCGACCTCGTCCGGCCGGTGGCTCTCGATCCCGAGGCCCGACAGATCCCGCTGTCACTGGGCAAGCCCAGTCTGGAGGACCAAAGGAGCGATTTCGACCGGGTGGCGGACGCTCTGGCGGCGACCGTTCCCGACCTGCACGGCTGCCCGGCCGCACTGGGGATGCTCTCCTCGGAATTGCGTAAGGGAGACTTCCAGGTGACGGCCGCCCTGGTGGGGTCACGGCTGGTGGATGTGGTGGCCGGCGACGAGCCGCCCCCCACCTATGGGGCCGCGGTGGATATCGGCACCACGACGGTAGTGGTCTACCTGGCTAATCTACTCACCGGAGAGTTGGTGTCGGCGGCGGCGGCGTACAATGAGCAGGGCCGCCACGGGGCCGACGTGATCTCACGAATCGAGCACTGCAACAAGAACGGCTCGGGGCTGAACCAGATGCGCCAGTTGGCGATCCAGAGCATCAACGGTGCTCTGGCCGAGGCCCTGGAGCGCTGCGAATGCGGGGCCGAGGAGATCTACGAGGTGACGGTGGTCGGCAATACCGCCATGGCCCACCTGTTCATCGGGATGGACCCGCGCCACCTGGCGGAGGCGCCGTACGTGCCTGTCAGCGTGCGGGCGCAGGCCCTGCGGCCGACGGAGGCGGGGCTGAGCATGCACCCGCGGGGGAACGTCTTCGTCCTGCCCAGCATCGCCGGATTCGTGGGCGCCGATACCGTAGGCGTGCTCCTGGCAACCGACATCGCCGAGCGGGGGCATCCGGTGCTGGCCGTGGATATCGGCACCAATGGGGAGTTGGCGCTGTGGTCGGGCAAGGAGCTGCTGGTCGCCTCGTGCGCGGCCGGGCCGGCCTTCGAGGGCGCTCAGCTTGAATTCGGGATGCGTGCGGCGCCCGGGGCCGTCGAGAAGGTGTGTATCGGCACCGATGACATCGAGGTGTCCACCATCGAGGACCGGCCCGTGGTGGGGATCTGTGGCTCAGGGCTCTTCGATGTCATGGCCGTGCTGCTGGAGTTGGGCGTTGTCGAGCCCTCGGGGCGCTTCCGGGAGGATGAGCTGCCTCCCAGCGTTCCGGAGGCGATCCGACGGCGGCTGGTGGGCGAGGGGCGCGAACGCCGCTTCCTCCTGGGCGATGTGGACGCAGGTTGCCCGGTCTGCCTGTCTCAGGGCGATGTGCGCGAGCTGCAGTTGGCCAAGGGGGCGGTCAAAGCCGCGGCGGACCTTCTGCTGCAGGAGGCGGGGTTGAAGGCGGAGGAGCTTGGAGAGGTGCTCCTGGCCGGGGCCTTCGGCAACTACATCAATCCGCTGAGCGCCATGAGGATGGGGCTTTTGCCCGCTGTGCCGACGGAGCGGATCCGGGGGGTCGGAAACGCGGCCGGCGCCGGGGCGCTACTGGCGCTGCTGTCGCGGGAGGAGCGCCACAGGGCGGTGGAATTGGCCCGCGGCGCCCGGCATCTTGAGCTTTCCCGACGCCCCGAATTCCAGATGGCTTTCATGGAGACGATTTTGTTCCCGTAGGTCTTGCGGACGACTCGGTTCATCGGATAGTATGCAATGACGGCACACACCGGCGTGCCGGCCGGTACGATAGCACACGGGAGGTAAGCAGACAATGGCGGATCTGCAGGCATTGGCAGCCGCTGTCATCAGCGGCAAGCGCGATGATGTCGCAAACCTGACGCAGGCCGCCGTCGATGAGGGAGTATCGGCGGAGCAAATCGTCAACGAGGGGCTCATCGCCGGGATGACCGTCGTCGGCGCGAAGTTCAAGGCCAACGAGTTCTATGTACCGGAAGTGCTCATCGCCGCGCGGGCCATGCATGCCGGCATGGACATCGTGAAGCCGCTTCTGGCTCAGAGCGGGGTTCAGCCCAGGGGCACCGTGGCGATCGGCACCGTCAAGGGCGACCTGCACGACATCGGCAAGAACCTGGTCGCCATGATGCTGGAAGGCGGCGGCTACAGCGTGGTGGACCTGGAAGTGGACGTTCCGCCGGAGAAGTTTGTCGAGGCCGTCAAGAGCCAGGGAGCACAGGTCGTGGCGCTGTCGGCTCTGCTGACTACGACCATGCCCTCGATGAAGGACACCATCGATGCCCTGGTCGAGGCCGGCGTTCGCGACCAGGTCAAGGTCATGATCGGTGGCGCACCGGTGACGCAGAACTATGCCGACGAGATCGGTGCCGATGGCTATGCGCCCGACGCCGCGTCGGCCGTTGATGTGGCCAATGCCCTGATCGGCTAGTGGCCCGGACGTCGGTGCCGGCCAGCCGCTGCGCCGGGGCCGCTGTCGGGATGAACCGTAACTGCCGGCCGAATCGGGCCTGACCCACACGGGGACAGGCCCGATTCGGCCCTTTGGTGTTCGCGTGCCGGGAGGCTGAGCACATTAGGATGCTGCCGTTTCTTCTCCTGCTATTGGTGGCCATTTCCCTGGGGGCAACAGGGCAGATCCTGCTGAAGACAGGACTCTCGCTCTTGCCGCCCAACGCTCCCGTGCCCCTCATCCTGTCCTCCATCTTCACCAACATCTACGTCTTCCTCGGCTTCGCCAGCTACGGTATCAGCTCGCTGATCTACCTGGTCGCCCTCAAGCATCTCCCCCTGAGCTATGCCTACCCCATGATCGCCCTGAGCTATGTGGTGGTCGTGACGCTCTCGTGGCGCATCTTCGGTGAGTCCATCCCGCCCCTACGGGTGGCCGCGCTGTGCGTTATCCTGACCGGCGTGGTCATGCTGGCACTGAGCTACGAGCGCGCGCTCCCCCAACCACCCCAGTCGCTCCCACTCAGCGCGACCACAGCACCTCGCTCCCCCTCGGACAGTCTCGACCGCTAGCTCGCGCCGGTGCCGCGAACCATGCCCGCGCGGCAAAGGACCGTGGCCGGTGGCAGGGCGCCGCGGCCCGCCGAGTCGGATGGCCGAGCCCAACCTACGGGGCCGGAAACGGCCTCTGGGCCGGCTTCTCCGGGGCCCTGCCCGAACAGCGGGTTCGCGTGCGCGCCACCACACCTCCCAAGCCCTCGTCGGATCGGTACCAGACCTCTGCGTAGGCCACCTTCTCCGGTGCAGACAAGCTTTGTGAGGCATCCCGGCGTTGCCCGGGTTCCTCTCCGCGCGTCCCGCCGCAGCCCGTCTTCATGCGCGCTCCATCGGGTCCGCCTAACCCGGGAAGCATTCCTATTTCTGTCTATGAGCACGAAAATATCGTTTTAGGCAATAAAAAGTGGATATGAACATGTTAGAAACGTCTGCCTTTTCCAGAGCTTTACCTTTCTGCCGGGAGACTTGATGTAGACCGCCCCCGCGGTTGCCGTATGTACACTGGGACGTTGGTCCGAAGGCGCAGCTTCCTTGACTGCGGAGAAGCGTCGCGGCGCCGATGGGGCCTGCAGGTTTGCTGCAGGCCGGGAGCCTTTCCGTTCGGAGAGCCCGGCTATTATGCGAAATCGTGCCATTATGTTGGCCATGATCGTGGGAGCGGGAGCCGTCGTGGCCCTGTGGGCCGTGACGCGTTTCGTGTGGTTGGAGAACGTGGTGCGGCTGGAGGCCCACGCCGTCAGGCAGAGCGCCGCCGGGGCGGCCAAGGCACTGCACAGGGAGATTGCGGACTTGAGCATGCAGGCCCGTGTGGCCTCATCGACGGAGGTCGCGGTTGCGCTGGCAACGCGATGCGGCCCCGATGGGGCCGGCGCGGCGGTGGGTGGGCTGCGGCCTATGCGTGAGGCGGACATGGTGGCCGTTGCCGATGCGGCGGGGCGGCTGTCCTGCCTGCATCAGCGCGGCTCACAGACCGAGATGAGCCCAGAGATTCGCGCCGACATGACCCGGCACCTGTCGGCGACGCGACCGCTGGTACGTGGTGGCCTGCGTCGGCTGGGGGTGCGGGGCCTGGTGACCGCCGGAGGTGTTCCGTACGCGGTGGCCTCATCGCCGATCCGACGCGCGGAGCAAAGCGGCGCCGTAGTTGGCGTTCTGATGCTGGCGCGTCGAGTGACCGCGGTCAGGCTGGCGGAACCTGCGGAGCGTCCGCTCTCCACGCTCACCGTGATGACACCGGCGTCGGTGCTGGACCACGGTGGAGGTGCCGCTTTGCTGCGCGCCCTGCGGCGGGAGGGGGCGTGTGTTCGCGCGCCGGGCGAGGAGCGCATCCACGGCTACGCGCTGCTTGGCGATCTGCAGGGGCAGCCCGCGGTGGTGCTGAGGGTTGACCGTCCGCGCACGATGTACAATGAGGGTCTGGCCGGGACGCGCCACTTCGTGCTCTCCCTGGTCCTGGTCATTGCCGCCTTCGGTCTGGCGGCGCTGTGGATCCTGGAGCGGGTCGTGGTGGACAGGGTGGAGCGACTGATGGCCGACGTGCAGTCTATCGAAAGCAGCGTGGACCCATCCGCCAGAGTGCGGGTGGATGGCGACGATGAGCTGGCCTCTCTGGGCATGGCGGTCAACAGGATGCTGGAGACGCTGCAGCGGGCGCAGATGAAACTGGTGGCCAGTGAGACGCGATTTGGCGACATCGCGGTGAATGTCTCGGACTGGGTCTGGGAACTGGACGCGGCGGGGCGGCACACATACGTCTCGGAGCGCATCCACGAGGTGCTTGGCTATTACCCTGCCGAGTGCATTGGGCGCCCGCTGTCGTGGCTTGCCGTTCCCGACAGCGTGGCCTTCTTGGACCGGACGGTCCGCACCACCATGCAGCGGCACGAGAGCATCCGCAATCTGCAGGTGTGGGTGGCCGCCAAAGACAATCACCGCGTGTACGTTCAGCTCAGCGGCGTCCCGGTCTTTGCCGCCGATGGGAGCCTCACGGGCTATCGGGGAGTAGGCAAGGATGTCACGGAACAGGTAAGGGTGGAGGAGACCCAGCGCCTGGCCGCGGTGGGCCAACTGGCGGCCGGTGTCGCCCACGAGTTCAACAACATCCTGGCCTCTCTGCGCATGAGTGCCGAGCTATGCAGCCTCAGCGATGACATTGAGGACTATCGCGAAGCCAATGCGCTCATGCTGCGCGGCAGTCTGCGGGGAGCCGACATCTGCAGCAGT
Source organism: uncultured Armatimonadia bacterium (assembly GCA_964423635.1). Classification (GTDB taxonomy): domain Bacteria; phylum Armatimonadota; class Zipacnadia; order Zipacnadales; family JABUFB01; genus CAYRFY01. The sequence continues at coordinate 5,636 of CAYRFY010000176.1, forward strand.
CTGTTGCGGTTTGGCCGTCCCGAAGAACCCAAACGGGAGTCGGTCAGCATCGAGGCGCCCATCGAAGCGGCTTTGACGATGGCCGTGCGGGAGGTGGAGAACGCGGGGGTTGTGGTGGTGCGAAACTACGCTTCTCAGGGGCGGTCGGTATACGCGGACCGCAACCAACTGGAACAGGTCTTCCTCAACCTCATCATCAACGCTTGCCACGCGATGCGCGAGGGCGGGCAACTGCGTTTCGACACTCAGTTCTCTCCCGCCGACCACGGCGGGATGGTCTGGGTGATGGTGTCGGACACGGGCTGTGGCATCGCCCCCGAGGATCTGGGACGCATCTTTGAGCCCTTCTTCACGACCAAGGGGCGTCTGGGCGAGAGTGAGACCCACGGCACGGGCCTGGGCCTGTCTGTGTCGCACGGGATCATCACCGCCCACGGCGGGCAGATCGCGGTGGAGAGCGGATTGGGTAGCGGCACCCGTTTCACCATCGGCCTGCAGGCCTGCCGGGCCGAGTGCGACCTGGAGCCCCCGGAGTCCGAGACAGCATGGGGCACCCGGGTCCGCCCGGGACGCAGAGTGCTGGTGGTCGACGACGAGGATGACCTGCGCCGCTGCCTGGCGAATGCCCTCCGCACCGTGGGGCACCAGGTGCACTGCGCCGAATCCGGCGGTCAAGCGGCGGAGTTGATGGCCGCCGACGAGTTCGACCTGGTGCTCACCGATGTCATGATGCCCGGAGGCGGGGCGAGGGTCGTTCTTGAGGCCGCGGCCCGCTGCCTCAGACCCCCGCGGGTTCTGGTGATGACCGGCAGGATCGAGGAGCGAGTGGCCAGGGAGTTCGGGGAGATGGGGGCCGCGGGGTTCCTCTGGAAGCCTTTCACTCTGGACGAGTTGTTGCGGAAATCCACGGAGGCCCTGCAACAGGGGACCGTGGTCGCAATGGTCGCCCAGTCCGCCTGAGCCCGCGCCGAGCTCCCCGCCAGAATGGTGCACCCTTGTCCTTCGCCGCGGCCCCTTGGCGCTCCCTGCTCCGGCCGGGGTCGCGGAGCAGGGCGCGTCGGCCGAGCCACGGCCGTCGGCCCCCGACGGTGTGGCGCTTGGAAGTGCGTGCCTGCCTGCTGCGCCGCAACGCATCCTCTCCGCCTCTTCGCCTTCGCCACTTTTCACCATCGGGCCCGTGGTTTACAATGAGACCTCTAGCGACCAGCCCTTCTTGCAGTCGGGTGGAGGGTCCACCTTCGCATGCGCGCTGAAGGCTCAGATACGCCCAGAACCGTCACACGGTACGTCGTCGGCCTGTCACTTGTCATCCTCTGCTTCTGGGCGCCGTGGCTGGCCAGAGGCAGAGTCCCCGTGCCCGTGGGACAGCAGACCTGGATGCTGCCGTGGGCCGGTGCCCAATGGCCGGACAAGGGCGCGGAGCAGTGGGATGCCTTCTGGTGGGATGGGGTGGCCCAGTTCTACCCGTGGCGGCTGCAGTTGCACCGCGGCCTGCAGGCCGGGGAATGGCCGCTTTGGGATAGCCAGCAGTTCTGCGGCTACCCGCTGGTGGCCAATGGGCAGTCGGCCATGTTTTACCCTCTCAACTGGCTCCACGGCCTCGTTCACCCGCGGATTGGGATGGGCCTGAGTGCTCTTTTGCACTTCTTGTTGGCCGCGCTCCTGACCTTCGGCTTCTGCCGAGAGATCGAGTTGAGCCCGGCCGCCGCCATGTACGCGGCCCTGGCCTTCACCCTGGGCGGGTTCATGATCGGGATGGTGCCGCTGCCCACGCTAATCAACAGCATCGCCTGGCTACCGGGGGGGCTGTGGGGCGTGGAGCGCGTTGTGCGCGGGAAGAGGCTGCAGGGGATGGTCTTGCTGGCGATCTGTGTGGGCATGGCCTTCTTGGCCGGGCATCTGCAGATCGCGCTGTACATGTGGCTGGCCACGGCCGTCTATGCGCTGGTGCGCTGGGCGGGCGCGATGCGGCGGCGCGAGAAGCCGGGCCTGGGGTATCTGCTGGCAGGCGCGGCGCTGGGTGTGCTTTTGGCACTGCCGCAGCTTCTGCCCTCCCTGGAGCTGGCCGAGCACTCGCCGCGAGGGCATGCGGAGGCGACGGTGGAGGGCTTTCGGTTCAGCGCGAGCTGGGGGCTCGAACCCGTGGAGTTGGTCCGGCTGCTGTGGCCCGAAGCTCTGGGCAGTCGGGCCAACCACAACTATGCCGCCATCTCGTACGGTGAGCGATGCGGCTACGTCGGGCTGCTCACGCCGATCCTGGCGCTGTGCGCGCTGTTGCTGGGCCGGAGGCCGGGCCGGTGGGGCTTCGCCGCGGCCGCCGGGGTATTGCTCTGGGCGGCCATGGGCGGTCTGCCTGCGGCGGTGCTCTACTACTGTGTGCCCAAGCAGGCGCTGGGCGCGGGCTTTGTGCGTCTCTTGTCGGTTTATACGCTGTGCATCGCGGTGCTCGGCGGCATGGGCCTGGACGCGGTGCGGCGCAGGGCGCGGGATGCCGGCCGCGAAGACATCCTGCGCCTCGTCACCGTCGCCGCCGTGGCGCTCCTGTGCGTGGACCTGATGCCGTGGGGATGGCGGACGATCCCCTCGGGGCCCGCTGCGAGACTGTACCCGGAGACGCAGCTCACGCGCCACCTGGAGGCGAGCACCAGCGCCGGAGAGCGCATGCTGGCCGTGACGCGGCGCAGTTCCTGGGCCCAGTGCCTGGCGCGGCGGCCGCGCGCGGTCTTGCCGCCCAATGCGGGCACGGCCTACGACAAGCTGGAGAGCGTCCAGGGCTATGACTCGCTTTACCCTCTGAACTCCCGGAGCTTCGCCACCATGGTCGAGGAGACAAAGAACCCCTCGCCACCATCCAATGGCAACATGCTGCTATTGGAGAACATCGATTCGCCGCTGCTGGACCTGGCGGGTGTCCGCCACGTGTTGGTGGACGCCGCGGAGGGAGGGCATGAGGACGCGGTGGAGATCGAGGGGGTGCGGGTGATAGAGAAGCCCCGGGCGTTCCCGCGGGCATTCTTCGTGCACGAGCCGTCGCTGCCTGAGCCAGAGTCGGGACAGAGCGACTACGAACGGAGCCGTGCGGTACTCACGGCTCTGGCCCGGCTGGACCCCGCAACTCTCGCCGCCCCCGAGTTTCGGGCTCCGAGGATCGCGAACACGGCAAGACTGCAGGTGCCGGCGCGTGCAGACGGAGCGACGCTGGTGGTGACCCATACGTACTATCCGGGGTGGCGCGCGTACAGTGAAGGAGATCCGGTGCCGGTTCGGGGCATAGGTGGGGTCTTTCAGTGCCTGAGGTTGGCGCCCGGGCCGAGGGCGAAGCTCCTCATGGCCTATGTTCCGGGGGGGGTGCACGTGGGTCTGTTTGCGTTTTGCCTGGCGTGCGGAACTCTCGCGCTGCTGTTGGTCTTTGACTCACTTAGCCGGCGTCACGGCCGGGTGTGAAACGATCCGCCGCGGTGCCGGGGGCCGCGCAGTGAGACGGTATTCGGGCCAATGGACCATACGCTGCTTGTGTTTCCGCGCATGCGCTACCCTTCAGGCGACCCGCCTTTGGGAGTCGCCTATCTGGCCTCCTGCCTGCGGCAGGCGGGCCACAGTGTCTCCATCTTCGATGCTACCTTTCATCGCCGGCCGCTGGAGAGGCTGGCCGACGAGCTGCTCCGGCTCAGGCCCGGCCTGGTGGCGATCTCGGCGTTGACCTCCATGGTGCAGGACGTGGCGGCGGTGGCTGAGCTGGTCTCCCACGTCTGTCCGGACGCGGTGGTTGTCGTGGGAGGGCCACACGCCACCGTAGAGCCGGAGAGTACGGCGCGCCTGCCGGGGGTCGATGCGGTGCACGTGGGGGAGGCCGAGATCAGTCTTCCGGCGCTGGTCGCCAACGGCCTGCAGTACCGGGGCCTGCAGGGCTACTCGTACTGCGAATGCCGTGACTTCATCGACGGCGGCTCCGCGCCGGCGGTGCGGGACCTGGACGAGATCCCCTATCCGGCCTGGGACCTGCTCCCGATGGACAAGTACCTGGCTCACTGGTACCAACTGGACGCGGTGGCCTTCGACCTGCGCGGCACCTCGATCATCGCCTCGCGCGGCTGCCCCTTCAACTGCGCCTACTGCCAGCCCACGCTGCGCACGATCTTCGGCAACAAGATCCGGCGCAGATCGCCGGATAACATCGTCGGCGAGCTTTCTGAGCTCAAGGGGCGCTTCGGCATCGAAGGTGTCATGTGGCTGGATGACACGTTCCTGGTGGACCGCAAATGGATGGCCGAGCTGTGCCGGGCGATGGTCGAGGCCGGGCTGGGTTTGCTGTGGGGCTGCAACATCCGCGCCGACCTGGTGGATCGCGAGAGCCTCCTGATGATGAAGGAGGCCGGGCTACGGGTGGCCCACATCGGGATTGAATCGGCCACCCAGCGCATCCTGGATGACATCTACATGAAGGGCATCACGGTGCAGCAGGCCGAGGAGGCCGTTCATCTGGCCAGGGACGTGGGCCTCAGTGTCCGGGGGTACTTCATGCTCGGGGCGCCCACCGAGACCGAGCAGGAGGCGTGGGTCACGGTGGACCTGGCCAACCGCCTGCCGCTGGATGACGCCAGCTTCAGCATCACCACGCCGCTGCCGCACACGCACCTGTGGGACAAGACCCGCGAGCTGGTCGGACAGGAGATGGAGCAGTTCGACTACTACAAGGTGCCCGTGTACAAGGAAGGCGTTGCTCTCCCGGCGCGGAGGCTGGTGCGGATCAAGAGGGCCGCCTTCCTGCGTTTCTACCTGGGCCGGAAGCGGCTGTGGCGCACGGTGCGGTCGATGTTGTCCGTCTCGGGAGTGCGCAAGGCGCTGCTGAAGGTGCAAAGGTTCTAGCGAAGCTCCGCCTCAGACCGACCAGGCGCGCACGGGTGGCTGGTGGCAACGGATTGCGGGGGGGGGCGCCCGGCGATACGCGCTCCCGCGCGGGATAGCGGCAACGACGGGACGGGAAAGATGAAGCAGGTCACTTCTCGAGAAACGGTCTGGGTGCTCCTGTGGTCGGTGGCCGTCATGGCCCTGACCGCCTTGCCGTACCTGCATGCAGGGAACGCCGCCGGACCGGACCGGGAGTTCGGCGGCTTCATCTGGGGCGTGGATGACGGGAACGTCTACCTGTCGTGGGTGCGTCAGGCGGCGGAGGGGCGGGTCCTGCTGCGCGATCAGTACACGCTGCGGGAGCAATCGCCCCACTTCTTCAATGTGTTTCTGCTGGCCCTGGGGCGGCTGGCCGCGCTCACGGGCCTCAGCCCGCTGGCCCTGTTTTCGGGTTCGCGTTACGTCTTCGGCGTGTTCTGTCTGATAGCGCTGTACTATCTGGCCGCCGAGTTCACGGCGGACCGACGGGTGAGATGGCTGAGTCTGATCCTGGCCTCGGTCTCATCGGGCCTGGGTTGGGTCGTGGTGATGATGGGACAGGGCGGCACGGTGGTGCCGGGGGTCGCCGTGTTCCCGATGGATGTGGCCGACGGCTGGCAGGCGCAGCCGGAGGCCGTCGTCTTCCTGTCGCTGTTGCTCAACCCCCTGTTTGCCCTGTCGCTGGGGCTGGTGTGCCTGGTGATGAAGTTCGCCGCCCGGCTCACCTCGGAGCCCGGCTATGCGGCCGCTGTCTGGGCGGGGCTGTCTTTGCTCCTGCTGGGCAATGTGCACGGCTATGACATCTTCGCTCTGCATCTGACTATCGGCCTCTGGGTGCTGGGGGCGGTGCTGACCGGCCGCCTGAGCCTGCGCCGCGCGGCCGGACGCTACGGGCTGGTCCTGCTGCTGAGCCTCGCCTCGCCGATCTGGGCCTACTACGGCGCGAAAGCGGACCCTTCGTACGCGGCCAAGGTGAGCACTCCCACGCTGTCACGGCCGCCTCTGGACGTGGCGGTGGGCTACGGACTGGTCCTGGCTCTGGCCGTAGTGGGAGCGTGGCTGGTGGCCGGGGGCGCGGGGCCAACTCAGCGGCGGCGCAATGGGCTCCTGGCGGGGCTGGCCGCGGCGCTGGGCCTGGTGTCCCTGGTCCTGCATCTTGCCCACGCTCCGGAGACCGTGCTCGGGTTCCCGGCTTTCGGCCTCCCCCTGCTGGCAGGTGCACTCTTGCTGTGGCACAGGGGCGCGGATGATGAGCGGTGGCGCCGATTGCTGCCGGTGGTCTGGGCGGCCTGCGGGGCGGCGGTGATCTACCTGCCTGTGCCCTTCCAGCGCAAGATGATGGAAGGGCTGCATCTCCCGCTGTGCCTCCTGGCGGCCTGGGCGCTGGTAGCGGTGTGGGAGAGGCTGGCCACGGGCATAGCAGGGCAAGAGCGGGTCTGGGCAGGCCCCGCGGATCAGGGCTCTGCCTCCGCGACGGTCGGAGTCCCTCGCGGCGCGCTGAGTCGTCCCGTGGTGGTGGCCATCGTGGCGGCTCTGGTACTGGCCACAGTGCCGTCCAATGTGCTGTTCGTCGCCGAGTCGCTGCGGCACGTGCTGTCCAATAACCGCACCCTGCTGCATGTTCTCACCCCGCCGGCCTACCTGGAGCGGTCGGAGGTGGAGGCCCTGCGCTGGCTCTCGGGGCACACGGCGGAGGAGGATGTGGTGTTCTGCTCCAGCCTCACCGGCAACTACATTCCGGCCTACGCGCCCTGCCTGGTAATGGCCGGTCACTGGGCGGAGACGATCTCCGACGACTATCCGGTGTACCTGGCGCGCATTGCCGCGTTCTACGATCCGGCGACGGCGCCGGAGACCCGAAAGCGGCTGCTGTCTTTGGTGGGGGCAACGGTGCTGTGGTGGGGGCCGCAGGAGAGGCTGCTCGCCACCGCGGGTGGCGGGGTGCCGCGGGACCCGGGGGAGGGCCTGAGCGGTTACCGCATGGTGTACGAGAACTCCGGGGTCCGGATCTACGCCAGTCGCGATTTGGGGGCTTCTGATGACCGGTGAGCCGAGGGTGTCGTTCGTGCTGCCCGCCTACAACGAGGGGGCCGCCATCGAGGCGGCCCTGGCCCGCGTTCTTGCGTACATCGACGGGCGCGGCCTGGATGCGGAGATCGTTGTCGCCAATGACGGCAGCCGGGACGACACCGAGGCCCGGGCGCTCAAGTGCGCCGAGAAGGACCATCGCGTGCGGGTGATCTCACATACGCCCAACCGGGGGAAGGGCTACGCGGTGGGACGCGGCATGCTCGAGGCCAAAGGGGCCTGGCGGGTGTTCCTCGACGTGGACATGGCGACCCCGGTGGAGGAGACCGACCGTGTGCTGCCGCTGCTGGAGGCCGGGACGGATGTGGTGATCGGATCGCGGCACCTGCCG